>NZ_JAMPLL010000018.1:0-89110 GCF_039962495.1 Leptolyngbya sp. AS-A5
CGCAACGATTTCTCTCCGCGTTTGAACCGCTTCGAGGACACTTTCATCCAAAGCAACATGAACTAAGTGCAAAACGCTACCGAAAACAGCTGCGTCAACGATTTGAAGAGTGGCGAGAAGTTGCTGGGCTGAATTCCGCTGCGTAATCAGAGGGATCAAGACTGCTCAGGAATTATCGTGCCTAATTTTGAATCTGTTCCGTTAAGTTGATAATGCCGCTCAGAACTATTAAACTAAAGCTGCGGATTGAATAAATAATGGCACTTTCTCCCTTAGATCTAGCATTCACTGCCTTACGTGATTTATCTAGTAACTGGGTTCGCTCCAGCCTCACAGCGCTAGGGATCTTTATGGGAGTAACGGCTGTGAATGCAATTCTTAACATCGATGCAATTTCAACGACCTTGATTCAGCAGAAACTAGATGCGCGAGATAATCCCTTCTTCACCGTTTGGGTTTATGACGCGGACAAGACAAAGCCCGCTCCAGAACTCAAGGAAGAAGATTTAGCTCAATTAAAGAGAGAAGTTTCAGGGATTAAGGATATTAGCCGAGTCAACTGGATTAAGGCGAGCCAAGTTCAGTACCTAGGCAAATTAGTGTCCGGCTTAGAGATCCTAGGAGTATCTAAGAACTATCAGAGAACAACAGGTCGCAGGATTCTGCAAGGACGATTCTTTGAACCCAGTGACTTTACTAACTATCATCCGGTTGCCATCATTGATAAAGTTTTAGCCAAAGAGCTGTTTGGACCCAAAAAACCGATCGGAGAAGGTATTTTTCTGGATGGCAGCCGCCTTCTAGTGATTGGTGTCAGTGAATCGAAAAACAATTGGGGTAAGGAAAAACCAAGCGGCACACTGTGGGTTCCTGAAACCTATGGTCACTTGATTCAAGGAAAAATTACGAGTGGCAGCCCGCAAATTGCCCTTAGTCAGCTGGATAGCTATCAAGCAGTACAGCAACAAGCTGAAGCAGTTCTCACCAAGCGCTACCCTAATTTTTCTATTTATTTTATGGGAAATGCAGAAGATCTCTACAAAGAGGATCAACAACAACGAAAATCGATTCAAATGCTGAAAGTGGTCGGATTGCTCGCTTTAGTGACCGGCGGTGTCGGCATTGCTAACATTACCGTAGCAGCAGTGGTTGAGCGGACCCGTGAAATTGGTTTACGGCGAGCGATCGGAGCAACCAACTTTGAAGTCATACTACAGTTCATTACCGAGGCAGTTTTTCTTAGTTTTATTGGCGGGATCACTGCAATTGTCACGGTTCACTTTCTGACGGAAGCTGCCACAAAAAATCTGTTTGAGGTGCCTTATCAATTTCAGTTCAGAAATGCAGCAGTTTCGATGGTCGCAGCGTTGGTGGTCGGGGTAGGCTCTAGTTTCTTGCCAGCATTAAGAGTGAGCCAAATCGATGTAGTTCAAGCTCTACAGGGCGATTAGCCTAGCGAGATGATTAGTCAATGAAGGGAGAGAGGATCTTACCTGTGAAAATAAACGCTTCGATTCGCTGTTTCCTCATTCTGGTTCTCAGTATGCTCGGTTGGAGCCTATCCAATTCAATCCGAAGTGATGCACAGCTAGCACCGATGGCAAAACCATCGTCTGCTCGCGTGAACCCGACTTCTATTAAGCAAGGGGTCGCACAGCAACAGGTTTCTATCACATTGCCGGATCTGATCACCCTGGTTCTACAAGGGAACCGAACCCTGCGTAACCAGAGCTTGCAGCGTCTTGTTCAGCGTCAGGAACTGAGGGCTGCGGAACAAAAGTTTGATCCCCGTATTACCCCTGCTCTCTCGGTCGGCGTGGCTCAAAGTTTATCTTCTGCCTCGATTAGTGGAGATTTGGACACTCCTTTTGGGGTGAGTGGGGGACTGGCTGGGAGAAGTAGGCGGACTGCTGTCATTCGGGGAGCTGCTGTAGGGGCATCCCTGCTCACGCCAGTGGGAACGAATCTGGGGCTTATCGTTGATCCCCTCTCAGATGGGCAACCGCTCAGTTTTCGGATCAGTCAACCCTTGATGCGCGGATCTGGTGCCGCAGTCAATCAGGCTTCTGTCAACCAGGCTCGTTTAGTCGATAGTAAAGATCAACTGCTTCTGCGAGAGCAGACTATTGATACTATCACGACTTCAATGATCCAGTATACTGCCCTGATCCAGGCTCAAGAAGCGGTTCGCATTCAAGAAATGGCACTAGAGCGCCGCCGCCGTCAGCTTGAAATCTTGCAAGCGTTGGTGAAAGCCGGACGACGAGCACCCGTGGAGTTATTTGATACAGAGCGAGCGATCGCAGATGCCGAGCGCGACTTAATCGTGGCACAAAATCTGCTAGCTCAAACGAATACTAATATTCTCAACCTGATTGGAACAGATCAGTCTCTCCAATTTGTTGCTTCAGGAGAAACTGTACAGAAATTATTTCAGACGGCACTTCAGCAGATGCAGCGGTACGACTTAGAGAGATTGATTCAGACTGCTTATCAGATCCGCCCAGACTACTTACGCGCTCAACTTGATATCGATATTCAGAAGATTAATCGATTGGTAGCGAAAGATAATTTGCGATGGCAATTAGATGTTCAAGTGAACGGCAATCTGGGCGACTTTTCGCAAGGTACGGTTGGCTTGGTGGCAACTAAAACCTTTCCAGAACCGTTTCTTGAGATCAATCGAGTTCAAAGTGAGGTAGGGTTTCAGCAGGCAGAAAATAGCTTAGCTCAAGTACGAGAAACGATTCGGAATGATGTTACAACCCGGCTGGGAGATGTGCGATCAAACTTGGCTCGGGTACAAGCTGCTCGGCAAGCGACTGAAAATGCTCAACGTCAACTTGAAGCTGATCGGGTCAGATTTAGTCGCGGGATTGGTGGTGTCAGCATTTTCCAGGTAATCAGTCAGGAGCAAAATTTAGTGGATGCACAGAATGCTCAATTGCTGGCGGAAATTGCCTTTCTCAATAGTAGTGTTGAGCTTGAGCGAACAGTCGGGATGACGTTAGAAAGTTGGAAAGTCCAAATAGAAAATAGCCCTGTGCTGAAGGAAGGTCAAGACCGTCCTACCTCGGTTAAAAAATAAGCGGATTGTTACTCGACCTATACGCTACATTCTTCTGTAAATCGGGAGCAAGTTGAGATGGAGACTGATCTAGCAGCCGTTGACTTAAGCAATCAAGTCGCAGTTGTGACTGGTTGTCGAGGATTAGGTCGGGTTTACGCGATCGGTCTTGCCGCGGTGGGTGCATCAGTTGCAATCATCGCCCGCTCTGCCGATCAACTTGAGGAAACCGTTGCATTGATTGCTCAGAACGGTGGAAGGGCGGCTGCGTTTATTGCAAATGTTACGGATCAACGCGCGATCGAGGAGGTTGCACAGCAAATTGAAACACAGCTTGGACCTGTGGACTTATTGATTAATAATGCAGGCGTTTTTCCCCCTTTTGGACCAATCTGGGAAATCGATCCTGAAGCATGGTGGCGCAATATAGAAGTGAACTTACAAGGAGTTTTGCTGGTGACGCGATCGTTCTTGCCCGCTATGATTGCTCGAAGGTGAGGAAGAATCATTAATATTGCGAGTGAGGCTAGTTTAGAAGGTAAAGCATATCTCTCACCCTATGTAGTTAGTAAGACTGCTCTAATTCGGTTGAGTGAGAACATGGCACTTGAGACAAAAGAATATGACGTTTGCGTGTTTGCTATGTGTCCTGGAGCCGTACGGACAAACATGACAGATGCAAGGTTTTCTGCTGAAGGTCAAAAGTGGGTTTCCTGGTGCCAAAACATTTTTGAAAAAGGTTTGGATGTTTCACCGGATCTGGCGATGAGGCTAGTACTACAGCTAGCTTCTGGTAAATATGATGAATTATCCGGGCGATATATACAAGTAAGAGATGACTTGACTAAGATGCGGCAGCGTTGTCAGGAGATCAAGGAAAATAGTCTGTATCAACTCAGATTACACCGATTAAATTTGGGTAAAGAACTAGAACCCCTCATTCCAGTCGGTCAACGGTATATTTTAGTCGAGATTAATGACTGGTCTCATCCCTTCCTTGAGCATCGTCAAGCGCTCCCGTTTTTGGAGAAAGATGGCATCTATTGGGGGCCACCGCCGGACGATGAAACTGCCATCCGGGAATTAGAACGAATGCGGCAAGAGGGAGCAAGTGCGATCGTCGTTGGATGGACGACTTTTTGGTGGCTAGACTACTATGCTGACTTCAATCGATACTTGCGTTCCAAGTCCAGATGCGTTTTGGAGAATGAAGGGTTCGTTGTGTTTGATTTGAAGTTGGTAGAGTGACTCTGTTTTGGTACTGAATGCTATTTCATCTTATGAATGCAGAGGATGCTCCAGATCAAATACCATCAGGCAACTATTCTTTAAGGTACAAGGAAACTTAGTGTTCAAATAGCTCCGGAACTCAGCAAAATAGTCAAACCACCAAAAGGCTGTCCAGCCAATAACGAGAAAGCTAGCACCTTGATAACGCATCCGTTCTAATTCCCGGATGGCGGTTTGGCTATCTTGCGGTGCTCCCCAGTATTGTCCCTCCTGTTCAAGAAACGGCAAAGCTTGAAAATCTGAGCGCTTTTCACACCCCCACTGATTCTCATCGACTAGAATGAATTGTTTTTGAGGAGGGACGATATTTGTAATTTGCTGGAGTGCGATTTGAAGCCGTTCAGACCAACTCAAATTCAGTTTAGGAATATGCTGAGTTGTCAATTCGCTTCGGCATAGACTGATGTGTAATAGTCGTTCTGCTAACCATTGACGATAGTTAGCATCTGCTGCTCGTGAAGACTGTAGCAGATAAGCGATCGCATCTGTTTTCTCCGCCATCACCGCGAGTGGTCCTGTCCCTCCAGCAGCATGAAAAGAATCCATTGAACACTGTTCGCTATGAAAACGAACTTGCGCAAGTTCGTTTGATAAAAAGAAGAAATCAAATTGGGCTGCGATTCGTAAGAAAAGATTTAAGTCACATATCTCTACTGCATGGGGGGCATCTATGGAGCCTATAACTGAAAGGGCATCAATACGAAACATCACGGCTGAAGTTCGTAAAATCCATTTTCGCCCACTGACAATTTGATGGAGGTATTCTATTCCACTGAGTATTCCTATAGGAAATTCGTCTGAGCGTTCTCGATCGATGACTTGAAGTGGAGCACTATGCTGGTCAATAAATTTAGCGGGTGCAGCCACAAGACCCACACAAGGATGTTCGTCGAAAGCTTTAGCAAACTCGTCAATAAAGCCGGGCAATAAGACATCATCATCTGACAGAATTGTTAAATAAGAGCTGTTGCTTAGCTCGATCGCTTTATTCCAATTATTCAAAAGACCAATATTGGTTGAATGACGAACATAGATGATTCGAGGGTCATCGAATGAGCGTACAATTGCCTCTGTGTTATCAGTAGAAGCATTGTCCAGGATCAGAACCTGAAAATCTGGATAGTCCTGGTTGAGAACACTCTCTAGGCTAACTTTCAACAAATCCGAACGATTATAAGTTGGGATAGCGACCGTCACCTTAGTTTTGGACACCATGCGGTTCATCTCCTGAACTATTAGGGCTTACAAAAACTACTAGGCCTTACAAAGACTCAAACTGCTAAATGCAAATTGAAAACAATGAGCCGCTCATTTTTTAAGACACAGCGGAAGTTGTCACGCAAATAAAGACTGAACGCAGCGTAGTAATCTAACCACCAAAAAGCCGTCCATCCAAAGACGATCGCACTTGCTCCCTCTTGCCGCATTCGTTCTAATTCCCGGATGGCAGTTTCATCGTCCGGCGGTGGCCCCCAATAGATGCCATCTTTCTCCAAAAACGGGAGCGCTTGACGATGTTCAAGAAGCTGATGATGCCCGAGTTCGTCCATATCTACTAGGATGTAGTTTGCTTGCGAAATATAAGGGTCTAACTCCTCTCCCAGCTTAACCATGCGCTGGAGGTAGTTATGACAAGAATCTTCTCTATATTCAAATGAAGCATTGTCTTTTATTCCCCATTTCAGCAAATACTCTTTCAAAATCTTTTCTTCATAATAATAATGATTAAGTCGCCACTTATAAGTGCGCTTTTTCGTGCCATTATAACGATGAATTCGATATAACGACTGATACTCGTTAATGCGCCTAATACAGCCAGAGAAGGGAGCTAAAAAGCCGAGGTAAGATTCTGCATTTAATCGATAGCTTTCCTCAGGCATAGGCAGGATCCTCTCCAAATAATTGCGTAGCCAAACGTTACCACTAGTAGGCGGAAAAATGTGCCCCTCAAGCCCATATTTGAGCTGCTCATTATACAAACTTCCCTCTACTAAACAGTCTCCACAGTCAATTTTCTCTAATAGCTTGCTATCAAGATCAATGATACGTAGAGGCCAATGAACCTTGACTGCGTTTGGATCATCCTGCAACAATGTAACTGCTCTTTCAATAGCAGTCGGTAGCAAAATATCATCTGAATCCAAAAAGCAGATTACTTTGCCACGACTAACAGCAAAGCCAGCATTAAATGCAGAACCCTGTCCTCCATTCATCTTTAAAACAGGAATAACTTTTTTGCCGTAACTGCTGATAATTTCACGTGACTCATCCGTTGAGCCATCATCCACGACAATCACTTCTGTAAGTTGATAGCTTTGGTTTAGGGCACTTTCAATTGCCTCAGGCAAAAAACGTGCGTAGTTGTAATTATTGACAATAATGCTAGCTAGAGCCTCTTGCATATCCTTTTGCTGTTAGCGTAAGTTAAACACAATGATACGGTCGTTTTCCAAGATACAAGAAAAGTTTTTACGCAAGTAGTCGTGAAATCTCGCAAAGTGTTCTAACCACCAAAACGTTGTCCAAAGAAAGACAATTGCAGATACACCAGCTTGGCGCAATCGTTCAAATTCTCGAATTGCCATATCATCATCTGCCGGGACTCCCCAATACTGTCCATTCAATTCAGTAAAGGGAATCGTCTGAAACCCTTCAGTAATTTTGTTGCCATTGAGACAATCTTGATCTACTAAAATGAAAGGTTTCTGTCCTAAAGATAGAGCCTCCAGTTCTTTCTGAAAATCGTAGAGATGACCAATGCGATTGCGCTCTTCAACAAAAAACAAATCTGCTGTTATCCGAACTAGATTCCATTTCTTTTGAACGTGATCGAATTCCTGATTCGCCTGTTGAAGATTCCATCTTCTAAAGAAGAAATCCAGGTCATGGGTATCTGGAGGAAAAGGATGCCAAAAATGGACGGTCGCTTTCGGTTCAAACACAATTGGAATTTTGGCATCATACAAAGCCATTGTCGAATCAAACCAGTCTAAATAAACGATATCCTCATCAAAGGGAGTAACTCTATCAAAAACACTTCGACGGTAAAGTTGGCAATGAGCCTCACCAGACAACTCGATCGATCGCCGGTGAGTGCCCTGATCAAGCTGTTGATCACCTGTAGGCGGCAGAATTTCTAATTTGATACCCTCCATCGTTTGCACTGTATGAACTTGTCCTAAGTTTGGGTCCCAGTGAACTTGAGTTGCTCCCAAACGACCTTCGATAATTCGGGGAATAGCAACATCAGCAGGATAGTCTTCGCAAGCCTGAATAAGATAAGACAGCCAGCCATCCTCAACTAGAACATCGCTTTCAATAAAGCACAGAAAGTCATTGTTAGCATTTGACTCCTGAATCACTAAGTTTCTGGACTGATTAGGCATCAAGTAATCATCTGTGTGAAGCACTCTGACGTTGTTATGCTTCTCAAGTACGTGTGCAATTTGCTTCCAATAAATTTTGGGAGTGTTGCAGTCGATTACAACTAGATCAAAAGGAATATGTGTGCAATCGAAAATTCGCTGTAATGATTCAGCAGCTAAGGAGAACTGTTCGCGCGGGAAGAATCCAATCGTGACTGTAGGCATCGTAATACTCCTAAATTGAATCATGATTAACCCAGGCAGGCTTTTAACAGCAAAGACAGCACTTTATTTGAGTCGAAATATTCCTCTGCTATTGTTCGTGCAGCGCGACGCTGGGTATGATAGGTTGCATTAATCAGGTTTACACCCTCTACAGCCTCAGAAAGAGTCTGAAAAGTGATAATTCCTTCTCGAATCGGGAGCCAATCGCTCAAACCCGTATCCTGAAGCAGAACAGGCTTACCGGAAGCTAGGTAGCAGACACTGCGATCGCTAAACCAACCACTTTGAGCCGCAACATATCCCTGTTTAGCAACCCCAAACTCTGCACGAGAAGATTGAACAAATTGTCGATAAGACTCTGGAGTAAAGGTCGCAGCATGCCCAGGGACGCTCTGCCAGTCGTTCTGGGATAGGTTATCGGGATCACCTCCACTTAAGGCAATCTGAAAAGATTGTTGGCTCAGCTTGGGCAACTCAATAAACTTCGGAAATTCTTTATCCTTGTTACCATAGCGAATACCTCCGTAAACAACCTCTGGGTAGCTGTGCCATTGCATGATGGTACTAAAGTGCTTAGCATTCTCGTCTTCAACCCATGTCCAAGAGGGTAGAAAAATGGGTGGTAATGTCTTCAGCCACAATCTGCCCGTTGTTGGAATGGGACAGTCTTTGGTGCCAATCCGTTGACCGATCGTGAAAAGAGCGTCACAGTGTTCGATCGTTTCCACGAAATCAGCATCACCGGTTGCAATTTTAATTTGTGTAAACCCTGGATCTGCATCGATGAAGATGCGGCATCGTGGACGCTGATAATCTTCTCTCCAAAGAGAGATTGGAGAGCCACGGATAATCATGAGATCGCTTCGAGAGCAAATCTCAAGAAACTTATCAACATTCATTCCCCTTGAACGTTTACCCGCACGATAAATCCAGTGATCGCGAAAGCCAAGAGGTTCTAGGCAACTTTGAATATAGTTGCTAGGATAGTCCAACTCGGTGGTAAGCTGCCCGCTTTCCCAGTTGTAAACCCATGATTCAGCACCACATTCTTCTAAATAGAAGACATCATGTCCCAAAGCACGTAACCCTAGAAGGTATTGTAAGTCAGACCAAGTATTGCCCCCAATGGGAAACCGACCGATGGCACTAGCAAAAATGATGATCATTTTAACCCCCCTTTCTCTAAAAGCCGCGGCAGCACAACTTTGTAGCTAAAGATTTGTTCAGCAATATTGGCTGCGGCATGACAATGCTCTTGGTAGGCTACACTGACTTGTTCGATTTGTTCCACAGCTTCCTCCAGGGATGAAAATGCTAGCACTCCCTGACCCGTCGGCAACCAATCACTGAATCCAGTGTCTTGAAGTATTACAGGACGACCAGCCGCGAGGTAGCATACACTACGATCGCTAAACCAGCCGCTCCAAGTTTTAACATAAGCGTTTTTAGCGACACTAAACTCACCCCTTGAGTGAATGATATAAGACTGATAAGTTTCAAAGTCATGGCTGTCTTGGCTATCTCGAACTAACCATCCGGCTGACTTTAGCTGTTCTAGCTCTGCTGAATCCGCTCCAGCAAGACTGAGCTCTAAGCATTGCGAAGTTCGACTAGGTAGATGAATGATCTTTAGAAATTCTTCACGTTTTTGACCGTAGTATTCTCCTTGATAGATCATTCCTCCATAAGCTTTCCAATTGGCAATGGTCGTAAAAGGGTGAGTTTCTCGATTGGCAAGGGCAAGACTCGCACAGTTAGCTGACCAGATCTCTGGGACGACTGGGGGAACTGTAGGTATCCAGTTCTCTCCTTGAGTTGGAATCGAACAATCAGGCTGACCGAGATTGATTCCGTAACTAAATCGACTGCAGTATTCTTCTTGTCCCTCGCTAGCAAATGCACCGATTTGCGTAAAGAAAGGATCCATGTCAATCAGAGCTAGACATCGACATAAACGAAACTCAGGTAACCAACAGACCCCGCCAATATTGAGCAATAGGTCGGCTGTTTTTAAGACTTGCTTGATACTCTGCCAATGTAACCCATGTGTGATGCCAGATTCTCGATCGATATAGCCGATCGGGACTTGCAAACCGAAGCGCATCATCAAAGTTTGTACTACTTGAATTCCCAGTGTTGGATCATCGCTGTAAGTTTGCAACTGCGGATTGTAACAGGACTGAGACCAGCCGCTTTCTTCTAAATACACGACTTGATACCCGAGCCGCGATAGTCCTAGCACATAATGGAAAAATGCTAGTAGATTGCCAGCGACTGGATGCCGAATCATGTATCCACAGACAACAATATGTGCCATAAGTCGTGAGAACCCCTCCACAAATTTGAGGCCGAAACAATCCTATAGCCCTGCTCGATTGAGTAAGCTACTCAGCACTTTCTCCGCTGCGAAATACTCAGCGGCAATGTCTTGAGCAGCAAGACAGTTCCCCGCATAATCACCCTCAATTTCATCTAAGGCAGCTAAAATATCCTCCATTGTTTCAAAAGATAATAATCCCTTCCCAGCAGGCAGAAATTTGCTAAATCCAGTCTCTTGAGTAATCACAGGACGACCTGCCGCTAGATAGCAGGCGGAGCGATCGCTAAACCAGCCCGTTCGCAATCGGGTATATTGATCTTTTGCAACAGTAAACTCTCCCCGTGACGTTTGAATGTAAGTGCAATACTGTTGCATATTTTGCGAAAGTTGAACAGCATCTCGTTGATGCCAGCCATATTGTTTGAGTTGTTTCTGAACGGTGATTTTTTCATCCTCACTCACATTCGCTGCGATCTCAAATTGCAGCGGGCGCTGATGCGGTAAAGTTAAGAATTTTTCTAGTTCGCGAGCTTTTCGCCAGTAGTAAGTTTCGCCTTGATAAACAATATCTTTCCCTTTGTTGTTCCAGGTTGCGATCGTCGTATATGCTTTTCCAGCAGGACAGGTGTGTTGCCAGAGCGACAGGACGATAGGTTGGCGTGTCGGTTGCCACTGAAATGGTTCAGTCGGAACACCACAATCAGGATTTCCTAGATTTTCGCCAAAACTGAAGTGGGTATCGTGAGCAGCGAGTTGAGCAATCATGCTTGAATCCCCTTTCGCGGCTTTGAATTGAGAAATCACAGGATCTGATTCAACATAGATGCGACGACGACAAGCGAATTGCTCATCCCGAATTTCCTGACCACCTGTCACATTTAAGCAGGCATCCGCATCCCGATAGAGCTGTAACAGTTGAACTTCGGACATTCCGTAGCAGTCACCTTTGGGATAATCGCGAAAAGCCCATTGGTCTTCAAACCCATAAGCCTTGAGAATAGGAGCGATCAGACTGATATTTTCGGTTACCTCTGCTGTCAAGTCATTGATTCTAGGGTTATAAAGCCAACGCTCTGAGTCTTCAACATAGTAAACGTCATAACCTAAGCGGCGTAGTCCGATCAGGTAGTGAAGAAACTGGTAAGTAACCCCGGCTAAGGGATACCAAAACAGAATTCCAAAAACAATAATTTTTCCCTTGATACGAGGCTTATCAGTCATGATTACTGTTTCCTCGATCGAGTGTGCGAATGATGCGGGCAGGGTTGCCAGCAACGATCGTATAAGGCGGGACAGTCTGGGACACAACTGAACATGCACCCACAATCGCCCCTTCACCAATACAGGCACCTCCTAGTAAAATTGCTCTCGCACCGATCCAAGCATTCTCACCGATCACGATGCTTGAGGGTGAGCTTTCCGAAGTTTGAGCCTTCTTCCGGGTTTGAGGACTCGTAGGTGGTGTAGCTACGAAAGAATCGGCTAGCACAACCTCATGAGCAATGAATACATAGTCTTGAATCACAATCCGGCGATCGCTACAAATGATGGCACCTACTAGGGTGCAATAGTTTCCGATCCTAACTTCAGCATTCGGTCCCAGATCGAAGAAGGTTCCATTGTAGAGACCCGTATCGTGACCCGTCTCTACACCCACAGGTTGCTGGCTGCGATAGTGCCGAAAGGCAAAACTACTGTAAAGCCAGTTGCGCTCCCCCAAGAAGACGTTGTTGGGCAAAGGTTCAGGGAACCAATCATGTTCGAGCTTGCGTTCTTTCATCAGTAGGATTCTCCAGTCATAAGGGTTGCTGGATTTCCTACAACGGTCGCGCCTGCCGGAACATCAGCCGTAATGACAGACCCTGCACCAATCCGAGCACCTCGACCAATGCGAACCCCTTTGAGAATCATGGCTCCGATCCCAATCCAGACATCATCTTCAATCACAACCGGACGAGAGATAATTACAGGTCGCTGTGAGCGATCACCAAACGGACTGTTTGCAATGGCATCTTGTTTGCGATCGTCCGGGTTGATTGGATGGAAATCCGAGTCAGCGATGGTGACAGAATAAGAAACAACAACGCGATCGCCGATCGTGATCTGGTTCTGGCACATAAGGGTAGCCCCAACCAAAATAGAATCATGCCCAACTCGAATCATGCCAGAAGGCTCGACGTTAAACGTTGTCCACGTATAGACCTGAACCCGATCTCCCAAGATCAATCCTGGGTTCTGTTGACTACGAAATCGTTTGAAACTCTCCTTTCTTTCTAACCAGCAATGTTCGCCAATCTGTATATTGGGGAGCAGCTCCCGGTAGTTCCAATCGCCCGTGATTTCATGCAATTCGCTTACGTTCATGGGTCGTGTTCTCCTCAAAAAGTTGATTTAGGCGAAAATAGAAGCCACAGGATGCCATCAGTTGTTCATGGCTTCCTGTTTCGACAACTTTGCCTTGATCCAGTACCACAATGTGATCGGCACTGCGGATAGTAGAGAGTCGATGGGCAATAATCAGCGTCGTTCTCCCTACCTTCAGTCGCTCTAATGCTTCGATTAATCCAGACTCAGTTTGCGCATCGAGTGCGGATGTCGGCTCATCCAGTATCAGCACCCGCGCATCCTTCAGCAACGCCCGCGCGATTGCTAAGCGTTGCTTCTGCCCGCCCGACAGCGTTGCTCCTCGCTCCCCAATTAGCGTGTCGTACCCCTGTGGCAACTGCTGAATAAACGCATCCGCATTGGCAGCACGAGCGGCTGCTATCACTTCAGCTCGACTTGCTGTGGGTCTGCCATAAGCGATGTTGTCCGCAATGCTCAACGGCAGCAGAAAGGGGTCTTGTAGCATCAGAGCGATGTGAGCACGTAGACTTTGTAGTTGCAGCTGTCGAATATCGATGCCATCGAAGAGGACTTGTCCCTGCCACGGGTCGAAGAAGCGTGGGATCAAGGAGACTAGGGTACTTTTGCCTGCTCCGGTTGCTCCGACCAGTGCGACTGTTTCTCCTGGGCGAGCTTCGAGGGAGACGTTGTGGAGGATGGGGAACGCTGGCTCATACCCGAACGTCACTCCCTGCAACACAATGTGTCCTCGAACGGCTTTTGCGTCAGTAGGAAGAGGCTGTGCTCCTGGAATGTTCTGCACCTCTTCCTGTAAATCTAAGATATCGAACACTCGCCAAGCACTGGCAGCAGCAGCAGCAAACCCCGACGACAGATAAGCGATCGTCTCCATTGGCATATACAAAGAACCTAAATAAGATAGGAATACAAGCAGAGACCCCAGAGACAATTTCCCCGCAGCAACTTGAAATCCCCCAAGCAACATCATGCCTGCTGTGCCCACTGCGGTTACGCTACTTACCCCAATTTTGAACTGAAGTTGAGTCACAATGCTGCGTAGATAAGCCTGAAGTGTCTGGTGCGAGAGATGATGGAAACGGGTATCTTCATAAGTCTCGCGACCGAATGCCTGGATAATCGGCAGAGCGGTTAATGTTTGCTCACTCAATGCCATCATTTCCCCTTCTAGCTGCTGGTGAGCGTAGGTTGATTCAGCCATCGGCTGGTTGAAAATCCGCATCAGAACCACAAGCAAAGGTGCAATCAGAAGCGCAATCAGAGATAGGTTCTGATCAAGCTGTCGCATGATCGAGAACATCACAACTAGACTGACCAGCGAGGTCATCACAGGAAGATAAACGTTGAGCATTAAGCCCTTTACACAGCCACTATCGGTTGTGACACGCCGCATCAAATCTCCTGATCGCTGCTGACTATGAAATCGCAAGGATAGCCGTTGCAGGAGATCGAACAAAGTCGCTCCCAAGTGATAAGTCATTCGTTGACTCACACCTGTCGAGACATAAGCCTGCACGATACGAAGTGCTTCACTCGCGAAAAATAAACCAATGGTACTGATTGCGAGCCAAGCTAGCAATCCTTGTGGTGAGCTTGCTCCGGCAAGGCGTTGCAGCCAGGATAAAGCGCCGGGGACAGACTGCTGAGTCAGCACATGATCCACAATCCACTTCAATGGCCAAGGTTTAAGCACATCCAGTGCAACGCTTAGCAGTGTCAACCCGATCGTTAAAAGTAAACCACGCCAGTATGGCAGAGCGTAGCGAGTGAGCCTTAGCCACCAATGTTTCATCGCGCTAACTCCTGCCGAGCATCAGGAAACTGCAACGTATAAAGGCGCTGGTAGAGACCACCTGCCGCTAATAATTCCAGATGAGTCCCAGTCTCAGCAATCTTTCCATCTTCCAGTACCACAATGTGATCGGCACTGCGGATAGTAGAGAGTCGATGGGCAATAATCAGCGTCGTTCTCCCTACCTTCAGTCGCTCTAATGCTTCGATTAATCCAGACTCAGTTTGCGCATCGAGTGCGGATGTCGGCTCATCCAGTATCAGCACCCGCGCATCCTTCAGCAACGCCCGCGCGATTGCTAAGCGTTGCTTCTGCCCGCCCGACAGCGTTGCTCCTCGCTCCCCAATTAGCGTGTCGTACCCCTGTGGCAACTGCTGAATAAACGCATCCGCATTGGCAGCACGAGCGGCTGCTATCACTTCAGCTCGACTTGCTGTGGGTCTGCCATAAGCGATGTTGTCCGCAATGCTCAACGGCAGCAGAAAGGGGTCTTGTAGCATCAGAGCGATGTGAGCACGTAGACTTTGTAGTTGCAGCTGTCGAATATCGATGCCATCGAAGAGGACTTGTCCCTGCCACGGGTCGAAGAAGCGTGGGATCAAGGAGACTAGGGTACTTTTGCCTGCTCCGGTTGCTCCGACCAGTGCGACTGTTTCTCCTGGGCGAGCTTCGAGGGAGACGTTGTGGAGGATGGGGAACGCTGGCTCATACCCGAACGTCACTCCCTGCAACACAATGTGTCCTTTGACAGGAGCCATTAGCGGTCTAGCACCGGATTGATTTCGCACCGTTTCTTGGGTCTCAAGAATCTCCAAAACTCGATCCGTATTCGCTTCAGTTGATTTTAGTTGTCCATAGGTTGTTAACAGCCCCCTGAAGGCTCCTTGTATCGACCTTAAATATGCAAGAAAGACTAACAGGCTACCTACCGTCAAAGTCCCTAATAAAACCTGTTGCCCCGCCATGTATAGAATCAGAGCTGTTCCGATCGTCGTGATGCTCCCATTCACGAAACCATAGGTACTATTTACCAAAACAGCCTGTTGTTGAAGTGCGATTGCCTTCTCAGCTAGATTGAGAAATTTTTGCCGATTCAGAGCTTCGCTTCCGAAGGCTTGCACGATTGGGATTGCAGTCAGGGTTTGATGAACGAAGCTCATCAGGCGCGATTGGGCTTCTCGATTTTGCTGGGTACGTCTCTTGAGACGAGATCCAAAGAACAAAGCTGAACCAGCCATGATCGGGGCAATGGCAAAAGAAAGCAATGTGAGAAGGGGATTTAGCCGCCAGGCAACCCAGCCGATTGTAGCGAGGGTAAACAGATGCTGAACGGGCGACACCAAAAGGGCACCCGTCAATGTGTAAATGCAGTACGTATCTCCAGTCAGCCTGCTGAGAGAGTCACCCACCGTTCGCTGGTGATGAAACTGTAGCGATAGGCGCTGAAGATGAGCAAAGAGCTGTCTGGCCAAATCATAGACCATCCCCTGACCCGTAGCGCTCCAAGCCCAGGTAAGACACGCATCAAGCGCTGAATTTAAAGTGTACAAAACCAAGTTAGCGATCGCTGCCAGGATGATCAAAACGGCTGGCGTAGGACGAATTGCTAGGAATTCAAAACACGATCGTATTTCAACCGGCAGCGTTTGATTGCTCAAAGCGTAATCGACCAAAAACTTCATCGGCAAAGGATAAAAGGCACTCGTTATTGAAGCAAGAACCGTCAAACTCAGCGTCAGTAGCAGGAATCGCCAGTGTCTGAGCGGATATTGAATGAGCTGCCTGTACTGTTGGAAGTTCATTTTTCTACCTGCTCTTCTGTCTGCACCTGCTGCAACGCTGTTAAATAAGAAGCCATCGCGCTCGCGCAATCCCAACTCGACGCAACTGCAAACCCAATGGTTAAACTGCCAAGAATCAGAGAGGCAACCACTGCTCGATCGATTGCTGCAAATACGGTGAGACTTGCTAGCAACACTAGAATGACGATTGCAGCAGGGGTAATCCTTGACCAACAGCGAAGCTGGATGAGTTGTTTACCCCCTCCATGTTCTTCGATAGCAATCAGTAACCTAGCTGATCCGGTGAGTCCACCTCTAATTTCTAAATCCCAGGGATCAAAATCGCCTCCATGAAGGGCAACCGCTCCCTGCTGGCTTAAATGCTGCTTAATCTTAGATAACCAGTCTGTGGAAGAACACCAGACTTCGCTCCAAATCTGATCCTGTCGGCGGCTTGACCATTTGGGCAAACTGTTTCCCCGCCTCCGCCAAGGAGTAAGACCATTATCAATGCGTCCCCATAGCCGAGCGATCGGCTGAAGACAGTACAAGATTGTTGTCAGCCCATAAAGTTTGCCGCGATCGACAAGAGAAAGATTGGGAGTTGTAAATTTAGCATGAGATGCGCTCCAGCCAGCTTGGATCAAAGGTGTAATGATAACCGCGACAAATAAAGGAACTGCAAACAAAGCGGGATGCCAGAACCAGCTCAAGCTCGATAGCCCAGCCAATAACACAGCGACTAAATACCATTCAGGCATGCTTAGAATCGCAGCCAGTAGAGTCGGAGCGGTCTGATAAATTGACTGAAACGGTGCGCTTCCCCAGATACCATGATAAATTCGTTGCTTCTGCAAGGGCAGCATTTGGACTAAACCTTTGCCATACAACCGACCTGCCCAACTAAGATGACCCGCGGCATTATACTTCTCTGGCCATTTTGCTTCTAACAAAGCTTCAGCCTTGCCGTAGCCTTTCTGCTGTTTCCAATAAGTTTTCACACAGTTCCGACGGTGATGCCAGACTACTGCTGCTGGACTAAACCCAATTTTCCATCCCTGGTCTTGTAATCGCCAGCAAATATCGACATCATCTCCCGCCGTACGAAATTGACCATCGAAACCCCCGATCGTCTTCAGTTTCGCGACCCAATAAGCCATATTACAGCCAGGAATGTGCTCTGCTTCTCGATCAGACACAAGTACATGAATTGGACCGCCTGGTGCGTTTGCAACACAGTCTGCAATCAAACCATCACCTGGAGGAGGAAGATTCGGACCGCCAACGCCTGCCCAATCTCCCTTCAAAAGCGTCAAAGCTAGATAAGTCAACCAATGGGGATCAGGATAGGCATCGTCGTCAATATAGGCAATAACCTCTCCGGTTGCCGCTTCTAATGCTGTATTCCGAGCACAGCTAAGTCCCTGATTATATTCATGCACAATTACACGCACATTCGCATACTCTCGTGCGATTTGCGCTGCGTTATCGGTCGAGCCATCATCTACAACAATCACTTCAAAGTTGGGATACTCAAGCTGCTGTAGAGCCTCTAATGTATTCCGAATTGTGCTAGAGCCATTGTAAGAGCAAACTGCCACTGAAATTTGAGGCCACTGAACTTGAGGTGAAAAGGGCATTTCTGCAAAACTTTGGTGGACTTGCTCAAGTGCAGGTTTAGGCTGGCGACTACGGGTCGTCAATCCAAAATCCCAGTCCTCAATCTCAAACCCACCACGATACCATTCGTCTGTCCAAGCAAAGATAAAACATCCAGCACAACCCGCTTCAAAAATACTGTGAGTTTGCCACTCTAAAATCTTAGCCTGTGTTTTCTCTCCATTTCGCTGACTATCTAGACCAATTTCTGCCATTACCAGAGGCTTATCTTCAGCTAGGTTTTGTAAGCGTGCTAAATAACTTTCAAAACAATCCTCAGATTCTAAATAAACATTAAAGCAATAAAAATTGACAAAAGGAACCTGAAGATATTCGGTACTGGGATAGTTGACATAGGTTACTAAACTGTCTAAGTCTTCAGACTTCACTATCCAGTAAAGATCCTCAAGAAATCTTACGACCCGCGCTGGACCATACCAGCGAACAATCGAAGCCGGTATTTCATTCCCTATGACAAAACACAAAAGCGCTGGATGAGTTGCACAAGAACGAACTGCTATTCGCACCCGGTACTTAATATTTTTTATTCGGTTTGTCTCGTCTAGAAATGCAATATGCTGCTCCCAAGGCAAACCCACCATAACGCGCAAATGATTTTCGTAAGCAATATCAAGTAGCCACAGCGGGGGAACTGTATATACGCGTACTGCATTTATGTGATTAGCAGCCATCTGCGCAAAATCTTTAGCAACAATTTCTGGCTCCGGGAATGGCTCTCCTTCTGAGTTAGGGCAAAAGGTACCATAAGTCGTACCTTTTATGTAAAACTTTTCTCCATTTATAAAGATGAATTTCCCTATAACTTTTGGTCGATCCTGAGATAGATTGCTACTTCTATTGATAGGTTGACTAGAAGTAAGCTTTGTATTGTGATTTGGCTCTAAAGAAGCGCGCTTTGACGTTATTTGTGGATCTGGATCACTCGATTGAGTGACGCTCGAATTGAAACTATTCATGACATTCTTGCTGATATTTAAGACATGCCATTTTGAGGTACAAATTTACTTTGTAAATTTGTACCTCAAAATGGCATGTGGAAGCATGACTTGAGAAGCTGCAGCTTTAACATCCAATATCACCAGAAGTAGACATACTTCTGTAACTGACATTTTACAAATCGAACCTGAATAGAATACGGCTTTAAACAGGTTAAGGATGAGCTCGGGTAGAATGCTTATCATCCTATTTACTGCGTTAGACGCGGATGGAAACTAGCCTTTGTGTAATATCCAATTTTCAAGAGTTTATATCTGGATGGTTAGAAAAACAATAGGAAGATAGTAGAGTTTTGTTGAGTACTGATGCTCCTATAGATGGGCATCTCGAAAAATTAGATTAAGCTCAAGGGTATTGTACGTTCGCACATTAAATATGGCGATCACAACATCAATTTCGCAATAAGCAGCAAGGCTAAAACTCTCTTTCTTTAGGGATTCTAGATATCTTCACCCGGAAAAGCGACATTTGAATTCTTTCGCAGATTGAGTGTCGAAAAATTGTTTTCGCAAATTACACGTCGTTTTTATCGTTGAGTAGATGGAGTTCATGAAGAAGTGGCCCCTGAACAGTGGAGAATACGTTCAGACCTCTAGCGATGTTCTACTTTGCTAATCGGGAGGAATGATTTAGTTACTGGCAAGTTTTGGCTATAGAGAATTACCCGATCGTCGAGTCTCCTAGATCAGGATTAGAAATTTGTGATTCTAATGGCCTGCCATAAACTTTAGGTCCACTGAAGCGGTATCTTCGGGATTCTCGCCAATTTCCCCCCCAAAGGAGAAGGAGCGGATCAGATTGAAACTGCTATTTGAGAAAGTAAAGGAGAAGCTGGTGACAAGACTCGAACTTGCGACCGGCTGATTACAAATCAGCTGCTCTACCAACTGAGCTACACCAGCAGATTTCTCAAGTATTCTATCAGACAATTCCGCGATCGCGCTACTTTCTCCTCTTGCTGTATTTCCACCAAACCTCTCTTTCAGTGGAGCAAACTCTGCCCAAGAACGCCTCTCTTGATAGAGAACTATTATTGTTAAAAATCCTAAACTTTTGGTTAAATCGCAGCAGTTTTATGGGTTAGAGCAATAATATGGTCGCTAATGCTATTCAGGTTAAGCCCCTCAGCCAACTTACCACCGAAGAACTCAAGGCTGAACTTTTGACGCTCGTTCGTGATCGCGATACTGAGCCGCTGAATCAAAAAGTGGCATATGCCAAAAACGAATTGGCTCCCTACTTCGAGGAACTCCAGCAGCGTAACCCGTATCCAGCGGTTGAATCGCAAGTTCCGATCGTTCTAGGCGTGTGGACACCTGTTTGGTCTACCATCCCATTTCATGATGTGTTACCAGGGCGGCTGCATGATTGTTCTTACCAAATTTTTCTAGAAAATGGCTACTACGCGAATATTGCAAGGTATGCACCGGGATCAAAATCAAAGCTGATTGAAAAACTCTCTCCGATTCTTGCAGCTTACGATTTTATGGTGATGCAGAAGTTTGAGATTCGCGAAGGGGAGTGGTTCATTCAGAACATAGCGATCGACCAGACGCTGCGATGGAGAGCGATTCCTTTGGCGATCGAGAAAGCAGAAGCATGGTTCCATAAAGTGCTGGAGTCCCGCTGGGATGAATTTACTCAGAAAACAGCTCTACCTCAGCAACTCAAGCTCAATAATGTAGATAAAACAACATTGAAGAAGCTAGAAAAGACTTACCATGCAACACCCAAATTTGAGCATGTTTATGTCGATGAAACTCTGCGGATTGTGAAAACGCAGCGCGAAGCAAAGCAGCGTCCGTCTTATACGATCGCCGTTCGCCGCAAGTAAGCTAGTTCAATTCAGCCGCCGTATCTGAGCCTGTCAACCGTTCGATCGGTTGGGGTGCTTCAGGCGGCGTGTGCTTTGATCGCAGCATGATTGCACCAATGATTAGCGCTAGGAGCGGAATTCCAATTGAGATTAGGCTTTTTAAGCTACTATTCAGTCCAAACAAATACTGAGCGCTGCTAGAGAACGCGAATGCTAATGTTGTTAGACCAAAAAGTCGTGCTTGTGGAACTAATGCGGCAAAGGTAATCAAAATTGAGCAATACCACGGCATTAACCAGGAGGTTGCAAACAGCATCAGCACTAGTGTTGTCCAGCCCATATCTTCTAGCAGCATTTGGGGGGTCTGACTCCAGCGTTTGTCGCTGCGCCAAAGTTGCCAGCAGTAAAAGCCAAAAAAACCAAGCAGTGCTGCGCTTGAAAGTTTTGTGAGCATCGCTTGCTGTTGTAGCAGCGTGAGTTGCTCTGGCTTGAAAATCCGAACCAGATCGAGGGCAAATTTTGAGATTGCCATTAGCGAGGATTGATACTGTCCTGCCACACCAGGATTAAGGATACTCTGCCAAGCTGCCAGATTGGGCATCACGGTAAACGAAAGCCCAGTCATAATCGCACCTGAGCCAAGGATCATCGCAATCAACCATTTCCAATGGCCTTGGCGCAGCAGCGTTACGGCAACCCAAGGTGCCCAAATAATCGGGAGTGTTTTTCCGAGAAAGCCACCCCACAACGCTGCAAAAGTGATCCAGAAGCGTTGTCTAGCAAAAGATAGTGCAAAAATGATCAAACTGGTTGAGACTAAAATGTCCACGTGGGCTGAGCTAACTTGTTCCATCAGTAACAGCGGATGTAGCAAGTAAGCGATCGTAATCCTGCTGCGCTCTGGAACTGGAAGCCACCGCCAAATCAGATAGCTATTTAATAGGTGTAATAGTAAGCAGATTAGCTTAAACACATAGAGCGCTACGATCGGACTAATCGTGATAAAAACTGCGGAAAAAGTGAAGAGGACTTGGGAGAGCATCCCATAGGTTGAAGTCTGTCCCCAATCCACATAGGGGGATAGCTGTGTAATGTAAGAAGCGGCACGAATCAGATAAGGATTAGCTCCGCTGAGATTCATCAATCCCGCGTGGAGATAAAGGTAAGTATCATTCCCAAGCGGGTAGGCAATAAACGCCGAGATCCAGAAAAAGGAAGTTCTAAGCAGGATCGTGCGGAAACTCCAGGTTGAATGCACCCATGAGGAACTGAGCAGGTTAGCTAACCAGATGAGGTAGACGATCGACAACAGGAGGTAGCTTCCTCCGATCGCCAATTGCGTTCTCAGATCTGGGAAAGTGGCAAACTTTCGCCCTCCTGCGAGAACGTAGTAAAATTTATCGACTCCTAAATAAAGTAGAACAACGCTCAAAAACGTTGTTAGCATCAGAGCGATCGTGATTAATCCGCGATTTTTGTTCACTTAACTTTAGAATGAATAAATTCTTCTCAATATAACATCGGGTCTTTCTGATGGAATCGAGTTGATGAGAGAATAATCTGGCAGGATCAGTAAGCGTGGAGCAGAAATAAATATGGCTCAAAACCGCTTCATTCAGAATTTATGGCTTGGGGGCGCTGCGATCGTCGCGCTCTTGGTTGCAATTTTTCTTGTGCTTGAGCCTGCTACCTCTTCTCGTACGGCTCAGAAGGTGTGTATCCCCCTCTATGCGGCGGATATTTTATGTTTTGGAAAATCGGAGCAATTGTCTCCCGATAAGCCAACAGCGCTTGCCATCAGTTCGAGCGGCACTCTGCTTGCAGCAGGACAAGGGAATGGAATTGCACTCTGGGATCTCAAGACGCGCAGACTCCTTACTACTTTGCGCGACCATACGCAATTAATTACCGCGATCGCCATTAGCGCAGATGAAAAGATTCTCGCCAGCAGCAGCTTAGACGGCACGATCAAACTCTGGGATTTACCCAACCGTCGGCTTGTTTCAACGCTGAGAGCAGGCAGAGCGTCTAATCTGGCGTTCAGTCCAGATAGCCGCATTCTGGCTAGTTCCAGCCGCGCCAGACGTTGGGCAGATGGCGGATTTAGTCCGGTTGGGGTTCAAATCTGGGACATTGCAACTCGCCGCCGCATCTATAGCCTCGGAGAACAGCCAATTCGAGCGATTGGGTTTAGTCCAGACGGAACCTTATTAGCGACGGGAGATGGTACGAAAACCGAAATTTGGAAAGTCCAGGATGGCGATCGTCTTAGAACCCTAGATTCGGGGGAAGTGACTGGATTGCTCTTTTGCCAGGATGGACAGACCTTGATCACAGGAAGTAGCCGGATTAAGAGTTGGGACCTTAGAAACGGAGCGCTGTTAAAAACGTTCAGTGCAGGCGCTTCCGATCTGGCTTTGAGTCCAGATGGACAGACGTTAGCCACTGCCGCAGGAGGAGCAGTTCACCTATGGCATTTACTGAATGAACAATCCCTGGGATCACTGCCAGCAACGCCTTTTAGTAATCTGTCTGTGAAATTTGCGCTGCAAGGACAAGCCATTATTGCAGGCGGGAGCGATGGTATCCACATCTGGAGCGATCCTAACCCGACGCTGCAATCATTCTCAAGTCCAGCATCATAGAGCTATTCTTAACTAGAGTCGTCAAAACCTAGAGATGTTGAAAATATTTGATGGACGTATTAGCTTAACGGTAGCTTTTACTCAAAGGATAGGGTTTCAATGTTCGATCGATTCGGATCTCAGTTTCGTAAAGTTGCTTCGATGATGGCGATCGCTGCCGCTTGCAGTGTGGTGTCGCATTCAGGTGCAATTGCTCAGTCACCCACACCCTCGGCAAGCCCCACACCCTCGGCAAGTCCCACGCCAGCAGCATCCCCGGCTCCGGTGAATACTCGCAACTTGACGGTAACTCAGCTACTTCAACAGGCATCTAGTGCAGGTCAGTTCACTACCCTTGCTGCCGCAATCAAAGCAGCAGGCGTTGGTAATGCCCTTCAAAAAGGTCAAAGAGTGACGATTTTTGCGCCTACGGATGCCGCATTTGCCGGTCTGCCTGCGGGAACCGTAGAAAAGCTAGTGCAACCCCGAAATCGCGCACTGCTGGCGCGGATTCTGGCATACCATGTTGTCCCCGGTGAGTTAACCGCGAAACAACTCAGAAATGGCAATCTTAAAACTTTGGGAGGCGGTGTTTCGATCGATGTCACACCCTCGCGTGTGATTGTGAATGATGCCCGTGTCGTACAAGCGGATCTCCTAGCGTCGAATGGCGTAATCCATGCTGTGAATCGAATTATCATCCCGCGTGAGATTCGCAACCAGTTAGGTTCGCTGAAGTAACGCTCAGAAATCTATCAAAAAAAGAAGCTTGTAGCTGCATTAGTAAAATGCTACAAGCTTCTCATTATCTTGATTGTGTGTCTTTATTGGCAATACACCAAATTGGTTCCGGGAGTATTCTGGAACCCGTTAGAAATCCAGCCTGACAGTGGTTTTGCAATATTGACCCAAATCCGACCGCCACTGATGCCAGTCGTTGCAGGGTTCGTTGTCAGAAATACCTGTGAGTTAAACGCTACGTTGCCCACGATCGGGGAATTAATATCCGCGCGTTGACGCACGATCAACCCTTGCGTTTGGCTCACTCGGCGGCAGGTTCCTTGTGGATTTGGCTTCGGTGGGCAGAGTTTCAGGGTTGCAGTTTGAATGAAGCCTGCCGTGGGAGCGCTCACGCCAATGAATCCGTTTTGTGCAGCATTCTCACTTAGTGTCACGGACTGGTTCTCAGCCAGAGTGCGAACGACAGCGCTCGTTGCCGATCGTTGAGCAAAGATTGCCGTAGATTGTTTTGCACAGCGAGCTTGACCTGTTAGCTGTGCGGATGCGGGAAGCGAGATCACAGGGGCAGCAAGAGCTGCGATCGTGACTGCCGAAAGCGACTGTTGCCAAAGATTTTGTTTCATATATTCAACTCCTCACAAGGTAGAACCTTTACCAGTGGTCTACCAGGGAATTATCCCACGGATAATACAAAAACCTGCCTTTGTTACAACAGGTTTTACGATTAAAAATCAATTGATTAAAGCGGGCACCGGGAATCGAACCCGGATATCCTGCTTGGAAGGCAGGTGTTTTACCACTAAACTATGCCCGCGCTGCTTATCGCTTTGTTTTGCGCTTTCTTACAATAGCACCTTTCTTGCAAATTGATGCAGTTTGATTAAAAAAATCTTCTACTCCAGTTTTCGCACTCTCCGGTAAAATAGACTATTTGTGCGGAAACAATCGAGAATACTGAAATTATGGCGAAGCGGATTCAGCTAGTTCTGACTCAGAACGTAAGCAAATTAGGACGCATCGGGGACTTGGTGGAAGTCGCTCCCGGTTATGCAAGAAACTATCTTGTGCCCCAAGGCAAGGCAACGACGGTCAATCCTGGCATTCTCAAGCAGGTCGCTCGTCGGCGTGAACTTGAAGAGCAGCGCTTAGCTGAATTGAGACAGCAAGCGGTGCAAATTGCAGCAGAAATCGAAACGGCAGGCGGAGTCGATATCGAAAAGCAAGCCGGCGAAAACGATGCGATTTTCGGAACGGTGACCAATCAGGATGTCGCAGAAGCAATCAAGGCAAAGACCAATCAAGAGGTCGATCGCCGCACGATTACGCTTCCCGATATTCACAAAATCGGAGAGTACAAGGCGCAAGTCAAGCTGCATCCCGAAGTCACGGCAACGGTGGTGGTTCGAGTCGTTGCAGCTTAGTACAAACCTACTGTAAACTGCTAAGATTGAAGTACCTGTAGGGGTTGAGTTCCGTAGTTTTGTGGGATTCAGCCCCTTTGATCCATTCTCGCAATATTGCCCCTCAGCATCATGGTTCAAGAGTTTAATTTTCAACCCATTAACGATCGCATTCCACCCCAAAATTTGGATGCTGAAGAAGCCATTTTAGGGGGAATTCTGCTTGATCCAGAGGCAATTACGCGAGTGCTGGACATTCTGCGCCCGGAAGCGTTTTACAGTAGCGCTCATCAGGAGATTTACAAAGCTTGTGTGGCGCTGCATTATCAAGGGTCTCCCACGGATTTGATGAGCGTTTCGACCTGGCTTAACGATCGCGGACTGTTGGAAAAACTCGGTGGACAATCAAAACTGGTGCAATTAGTTGATCGTACGGTGAGCGCAGTCAACATTGATCAATATGCACAGTTAGTTGTAGATAAATATCTACGACGAAAGTTAATCAGCACTGGACATCAGATTTCTCAGCTTGGACATGAAACGGCGAAAGACTTAGAGAAAGTTCTGGATGAAGCTGAGCAAAAAGTTTTTAGCATTACACAGGTGCGCCCAAATCAGGGATTGATTCCGACAGCGGACATTTTGACCAAGACGTTCTCTGAAATTGAAGAACGATCGGCAGGGATGGCTTTACCGGGATTGGCTTCTGGTTTTTATGATCTCGATGGCAAGACTCAGGGCTTTCAGCGATCGGACTTGATTATCGTTGCGGGTCGTCCGTCAATGGGGAAAACAGCCTTCTGTCTAGGTTTGGGGCGCAACATTTCAGCACAGTACAAGCTCCCGATCGCGGTGTTTAGCTTGGAAATGTCAAAAGAGCAGATTGTGCAGCGATTGTTAGCCAGTGAGGCGCGAATCGAGAGTGGACGACTTCGATCGGGACGCATTGCTTCTCAAGATTGGGAGCCACTGGGCAATGCGATCGCCCGATTGTCTGAACTGAAGATTTTTATCGATGACACCCCTAACATTAGTGTGGTTGAGATGCGATCGCGTGCCCGGAAGCTACAAGCCGAACAGGGCGGCGTACTCGGCATGATTTTAATCGACTATCTGCAACTGATGGAAGGAAGCGGCAGTGAAAACCGGGTGCAAGAACTAGCGCGAATTACGCGGGCATTGAAAGGGTTAGCGCGGGAGTTAAATGTGCCTGTGATCGCGCTGTCTCAACTTAGTCGGAGTGTAGAATCACGCGCTGACAAGCGTCCAATGATGTCAGACCTTCGTGAAAGTGGTTCGATCGAGCAAGATGCCGACCTGGTGATGATGCTTTACCGGGATGAATACTACAATGAGGACACACCCGATCGCGGCATTGCTGAAGTGATCATCACAAAGCACCGCAATGGGCCAACAGGAACAATCAAACTCCTATTCGAGCCGCAATTTACGCGATTTCTGAATCTAGCGGCACCAAATCGGTTCGATTCGTAACCAAATTGCTGATCCAATCCTAGCTGAATCGAGTAATATAAATGACGGGTTTGGAATTGCAACGATGCGTACCAATGGTTGAGTCAAGACTGATTCAGGGTCAGCCTGTGGAACTCCCTCAGTATCGAGTTCGAGAAAGCATTAAAGCGAAACACGTCAGCTTAAAAATGACGGTTCAGGGCGGTTTAGAAGTCATTATCCCACGCGGATTTGACCAAAGCCGCATCCCAGAAATTCTGCACACCAAGCAAAGCTGGATCGAGCGCACGATCGAACGCCTCGAAGAACAGCGCCAACAACTGTCGATTGATGCCTCTGCTGCGCTACCTGAACAACTGCTCCTCAGGGCAATCGACCAAACCTGGACGATCGAATATCAGCCGACTGGATTTTCGCGGGCGACGCTCACCGAGAAAGGTAAATCGCGGTTGATTCTGCGCGGCAACACTCACAACGAAGAACTTTGTCGTTCCCTGTTGCAGCAGTGGTTAACCCATAAAGCTTATCAGCGGCTCATACCTTGGCTGTGGTCAGTGAGCCAAGAACTCAACTTACCGTTTCACAAAGCCTCCATTCGCGGACAGAAAACGCTCTGGGCAAGTTGTTCTCAGCAATGCAGCATCAGTCTGAACTTTAAACTGCTGTTTCTGCCCCCTGAATTGGTGCGCTATGTCTTTGTGCATGAATTATGTCACACCGTACATCTCAATCATTCGGCACAATTTTGGGGACTTGTGCAAGAAAAAGATCCAAACTACAAAGCGATCGACAAAGAACTGCGGCAATCGAGCCATTGTGTTCCTGCGTGGCTTGAAATGAACGGGGTGAGAGATTAACTCATGCTTGCGATAGGGGAAGTCAGCGATCGGACTTTCTAGGATTTTTAAAAATTCTAGATAAAACCATGACAGAACCGACAGAACGCTTACCGAAAGCTACCGATGACTCTGCACCTAAAAACCAAAAGGTGGTTGATCCTAACGATTTAGTTTACAGCGGTAGTTATCAGGGAGACCCGCGAGAACTTGTTGAAAATCCGGCTGTCACACCAGAAATGCCAAACGAACCTGGCGATCTTAGAGCCGATGAATTGGATGAAGATTAACCCTTTTCCGTATATTTTCGCATAACTTATACCTGTTTCGCATCTCTGTCACCGGAGAGATGATGACTTCTTCATGGTAAATTTACAGTTGCTTCGGTAGAAATTCGTTTTAAGCTCGGAGTAAATACGGTTGACGAAGTTTATCCATTGGGCTTCGTTTCGATTGTTTTGCTTAGTTCTTCGGTCACTTGACCTGGAGGCGCTTTTCCTGATTTTCGTTGCTGTCTCAATCGGCTCTAGACTCGCCTGAGTTTTCACATTCGGCGAGTGGGGTGTTTCTGCTCAGACAATTCGATCGAATCGAATTGTTGGTTCTCTATGGTCTTGTCATGAAAGTAGCCCTCGTCCATGACTATCTGACTCAGCGGGGTGGTGCAGAGCGCGTCTTTGAGATGCTCTGTCAGCGCTATCCCGATGCCGATATCTATACCTCCCTGTATGAACCCGCATCCTCGATCGACTTTGGCGATCGTGCGGTGTTCACGACCTATCTACAGCAGCTTCCACAAGCTTCACGCTACTTCAAGCTTCTAGCGCCGCTGTACTATTCAGCATTTCGGGCGCTGGACTTGCGCGAGTATGACTTGATTATTAGCAGCACCACGAGCTTTGCCAAAGCTGTAAGAAAGCGTCCTGATGCGAAACATATTTGTTTTTGTCACAACATCACGCGATTTCTTTGGGACACTCAGACTTATCTGCGTGAATACACTGTCTATCGGCGCTTTCTGCCCCTCATCGAGCAAATCTTTCGGGCAATGCGAAAAGCTGACCTTGCTTACGCCCAAGAACCGGATGTCTACATTGCCAACTCTCACACCGTAGCGCGGCGAATTCAAGAGATTTACAGCAAGCCTGCTCACGTCGCGAACTGTCCAGTCGATAGCGAACAGTTTGACTTCTCACCTCAGAAAGAAGATTTCTATCTCGCTTCGGCTCGCTTGATTAGCTACAAGCGGTTAGATGTGGTGGTAGAAGCGTTTAATTGGCTGGGCTGGAAGCTGTTGATTACAGGAGACGGCCCAGAGCGCGACACACTAGAAGCGCGAGCGCGGCAGAACGTGCAATTTTTAGGGCATGTCAGCGATGCGGAGCGCAAACAACTGATGTCTAAATCGAGATCGGTGATCGTGATGGCGCTCGAAGATTACGGATTGGTTCCGGTTGAGGCAAACGTAAGCGGAACTCCCGTAATCGCCTATGGAGAAGGCGGCGTTCTGGATACTCAGATTCCAGGAGTGACAGGTGTGTTCTTCAATTCTCAAACGCCTCACGCCCTCTACCGCGCTCTGCTCAAAGCCAAAACGATCGACTGGAACTATCACCGAATTCGCGAACACGCAGTGAGTCGCTTTTCCAAAGATGCGTTTTTTCAGTCGATCGAGTCGGTGATCACAGAGGTCTGTGGCACTGGCTAATTTAGCAAATTCATTTTTCTAGCTTCCTGAAATTTAAAATCAACGGAGTAACGATCGTGTCGCAAGGTAATCTTTCCCTCCTCAATTCATTCCCGTCGCGAGAACCCGATCCAGGGTACGGGCAACTTCTGGGCGTGTTGATGCGGCGGAAAGCTTGGTTTTTGGGCGCAATTGCGGGAACCGTGGCGCTAGCTGCGATCGTGACCTCGATCATGCCACCCACCTATCGCAGCACCATGCAAATGCTAGTCGAGTCGAACTACCGAGAACGTCGCGCTCCGGGTGATAATCGTCCCTCCTTTGCTGATCCCAACGTCGAAAGCGATACCGCAACGCAGGTCAATTTAATGCGAAGCACTCAACTGCTGCAACGGGCTGTAGATGATCTGAAGCCGCGCTACAGGGATATCAGCGTTGATCGCTTGAGGCGGCGGCTGAATATTGCCCAAGTGCAGGAGCAGCGCGGCAATGAGCGCGTCACTACCAACATCGTGGAAATGAGCTACATCGATCACGATCGGATCAAAACCCGCGAGGTCCTCAAAGCGCTGCAAAAGGTTTATCAGGACTACAACTTAGAACAGCAGCGCAATCGTTTGGCAAAGGGATTATCGTTCATTGACGGACAGATTCCGCAGGTGCAGGCGAAAGTAGATAAAGCTGAAGCTGCTTTAGAGCGGTTTCGCAAATCTGCAAACCTGATTGACCCTGAAGTGCAATCAAGGGCGGTGGTTGATTCGCTGCGGGAATTGCAGAAAAATCAGCAGGCGAATCGCAGCGATCTTGCTAGCGCTCAGGCACGGTTTTACGCGCTCCAGCAGCAGTTAGCCCGATCGCCGCAGCAAGTCGCGATCGCCGCAAAACTTAGCCAATCTAAGCAATATCAAGCCTTACTGGGTGAAATTCAAAAAACTGAAGTTGCCTTAGCTCAGCAGCAAACGCGCTTTACCAGTAAAACTCCGTTTGTGCAGCAGCTTTTGGAGCAGCGTCAGCGCCAGCTTGGGTTGCTTCAGCAGGAGGCGCAGCGGGTCTTAGGCGCAAATGCGGGCGCGGTTGCAGGATCAAGCGATGCCCTGCTTTCTGCCGGACAGTTAGGGGATAACGATCTAAAATTTGCCAACGACTTAACTCAGGCTCAGGTAGAGTTCTTTTCGGCGCAGGCGCGGGATCAAGTGCTGGTGACAGAAGCTCAGCGGCTCCAATCTCAACTCCAGCGATTTCCAGGTTTCTTATCGGAATACAACCGCCTCCAGCCTACGGTGAAGCTGAACCGGGACACGCTGGATGAACTGCAAAAAGCGCGGCAAGATTTGGGTCTGGAAATTGCGCGGGGTGGTTTTGATTGGCAGGCGGTAGAGCAGCCAAAGTTTGGTCGGCAAGTTGGCCCAAATTGGTTACGCAATTTACTGATTGGAGGTGCGGCGGGAGTCATGCTGGGGAGTGTAGCGGCGTTCCTGCGCGAATCGGCAGATAAATCGATTCGGACTTCCGAAGACTTAACCAAGCAGGCAGCAATTCCGCTGATTGGGATGGTGCCGGAATTGCCGATGACCGAGATCATGCCGGTGACCAGTTTTGCGACTCATCGATCACGCCTCGCCGGAGACATTGTGATGCCGCAAGTGCTGCATTGGGCACCGTTCCGCGAATCGCTGGATTTGATTTACAAGAATCTGCAACTGATGACCGATGGGAATCCGCTGCGATCGCTGGTGGTCACTTCAGCGTTAGCGGGTGAAGGCAAGTCAACTGTGGCGCTGGGCTTGGCGATTAGTGCAGCACGGCTGCATCAGCGCGTCCTGTTAATCGATGCTGATTTACGTCGTCCTGGACTGCATGAGCAATTGCAGCTCCCGAACGATCACGGGCTTTCGACATTGTTGACGAGCGATCGGGCGCTGTCGCAAGCCGCGATTCAGCCTGCGAGCATTTACAGCGATCTGCCAATCTCAGTATTAACTTCTGGCCCCACTCCTAGCGATTCCGTGAAGTTGCTCAGCTCCAAACGGATGCGCGATTTGATCACGGTGTTTGAGCAGCATTACGATCTGGTGATTTTAGATGCGCCACCCGTGCTGGGAATTGTGGATGCTCTATTGGCAGCTTCTTTCTGTGATGGAGCGCTGTTAGTCGGTCGGATGGGGCAAGTCAATCGGGATGAAGTGACGCAGGCAGTGGGGATGCTGAATCGGTTAAATCTCGTGGGTGTGGTTGCAAATTGTGCTGAAAGTGGAAATAGTTACTATTACCGCTCAACGACAACAACGCCTTAGAACTAATTCACAAATTGCAATTAAAAAAGAAGGCAATCAGATTTGCTTGGCTTGATTTGTCCTTTTTTTTTGATGCTAGTTTCTAATCATTTTGGAAATTTCGACAGATTAAGAGATAATGCTTTCTATTACAGATTGATTCAGCAATAATTGAGCAGTTTTGACACAAGAGTTTAGGGCAGCATCAACTACGATCGCTTGCTTTTTCTAGGCTGAATATCAAATATACTTTAGGACTAATGAGGGTCAATATGACGATCTGGGTATTACCAATTCGCACTCCAAAGGCAAGCGCCAGTAACAGTATTGCCGCTCGGCAGACGGGCGAAAGTAGAGCGGCTTCTTCATCGATTAAGCGGAGAAGAGGTATAAAATTATACTTACTAAAACAAGATCAAGTGATATGAACTGAACAGTTCATATCACTTCGTAGAATATGCACTTTTTGAGAATCAAAAATTATCACATTCTAACTTTTAGCAGATTTATCTTTGAGCAAATGAACTAGGATACAAAAAGCTAAAATAAATCTAGACTTGCTGTGATTCTAGACTGAAAATTAAAGCTTTACTAGAGTGATCCTGCTTGATTGATACCAGATTGACCGTTTAAATTCTCTATAGAAGATTCGATTTTTCGCGACTTTACCGGATACCTTATGACAACTTTTAATCCGCTAATTTTGCAAGAAACCTCAAGCTCAACTTGCGAAAAATTTCAGCAGAATAGCCGACGGTGTTTTCTGTACTGGCGGCAACGGCAGCTTCTGGTCTTACAATTTGCATCTCCAACTTCTAGCAGTGGTGAAAAACAGCCTCCACTGCCACCCCTGAGCGATCCAGGCTGGCTTTTAGACTGCTTGCAGCGATCGCCCGTTCAGCGGGTTCGCATCGATCCAGGCTTAGGAGAAGCCACCGTTAAACAATGGGCAGATGTTTGCGAACAAGCCGGGAAAGACATTTATCTGCGCTTACCTTCTGCAGCACAGTTGCCGCAGAAGTGTAGAAGCATTCTCTGGGGCTGGAAACGAGCGCTTGATTGGGCTGTCGCTGCATTGCTTTTGGTTGTACTCAGTCCACTGCTCGTGGGGATTGCGATCGCGATTGCGCTTTCTTCTCCGGGAGCGGTAGTTTTCAGCCAGTGGCGCGTCGGTCAGCGCGGCAAACTATTTCGAGTGCTGAAGTTTCGCACAATGGTTGCAGATGCAGAGCAAGCACATCACGGCATTATGGCGAATCAAGGCGCGGGCTGTCTGCACAAGCGCGAAGACGATCCGAGAATTACCCCCTTGGGCAAATGGTTGCGCCGCTATAGCCTGGATGAATTGCCGCAGCTAATTAATGTGTTGCGGGGTGAAATGAGCCTGGTTGGACCGCGACCCTGGGCGCTGTATGATGCGGTGCGAATTCGTCCAGAAATGCAGGAGCGATTGAACGCGCTACCGGGAATTACGGGAGCATGGCAGGTTGAAGCTCGATCGACGCTGCTGGATCTTGATGCGGTCAATCGTAGAGATTTAGAATATCTGAAAAATTGGTCATTGGGAGGAGATTTCAAGATTCTATTGCAGACCGTTCCCAAAGTTTTATCGGGCTTTGGAGCGTTTTAGAGCTTCCCCCCAGATTAGAGCTTCCCCCCAGAGGAAAGATGAGTGTCGCACAACGCATTAAGCGATCGTTGAGAGCAACCCGGTTTTGGCAAGAAAATGCCTTTATTTTGCGAGAATTCAAATCTTTTCCTCGAATTGCGATCGCAGCAATTTTGTTTGCCGTTGCATCTGCGACCTTTGAAGGATTTGGGCTGGGATTTCTGCTGGCATTTCTACAAAGTCTGATTAGTCCGAATCTTGAACCGTTCAGAACAGGAATTCACTGGTTTGATCTTTTGATTCTTGGCATCGATCGCAGTGCGACTGAGCGACTATTGCGGGTATCAAGTTTGATTTTGCTATCAGTTTGGGTTCGGGCTGGGTTTAACTATTTGACTCAAGTTTATACCGAACTGACGCAGCAAACGTTAGTCGATCAATTGCGGAAGCGGATCTTTGAGCAATTGCAAGCGGTGAGTTTAAGCTACTTCAATCAGACTGCTGCGGGTGAATTGATCAATACAATCACTAGCGAAATCGGTCGGCTTAATTATGCTTGTACGTTAGTTGCTTTTATCATCACTAAGCTATTAGCCTTGGTACTGTATTTCGTATTGCTGTTTACGATTTCCTGGAAATTCACCATCGTTTCTCTCGTGTTGTTTAGCTTGATTGGAGTTGTGCTGTCGCAAGTTAACAATCGGGTGAGAGCAAGGAGTATTGCTGTTTCCGAAGCGAATAAAGGATTTACCAGTAGAGCGCTGGAATTTATCACAGGAATTCGAACGGTGCAAGCCTTTGCGACTCAGGACTATGAGCGTCAACGGTTTTATGCTGCAAGTTCGCAAGTGGTGTGGGCGGGAATGCGATCGGTGCGCCAATCGGCAATCGTGCGTCCTTTGGCAGAGGGCCTTGCAACCACGGTACTGATTTTGATGATCATTCTTGCGATCGCGGTTTTTGTGCAAAACGGATCGCTTCAGACTGCATCGCTTCTCACGTTTTTGTTTGTGTTATTTCGGTTGGTTCCTGTCGTTTACGAAGCGAACTCGACTCGCGTTCAACTCACGGCTGTCACTGGCTCGATTCGGAATCTGCGCGAACTGCTGCGGCGCGATAACAAGCCCTATTTGCAGGAGGGCGATCGGATTTTTGACGGATTGAAGCACTCGATCGAATTTCAGACGGTCGATTTTGGCTACGATCCGCAGCAGCTTGTGCTAAAGGAAGTCTCGCTGTGCATTGCGAAAGGGAAAACGACTGCGATCGTGGGCGGTTCTGGAGCGGGAAAAACGACGCTGGTCGATTTGATTCCGCGATTTTATGATCCGACGGCTGGCAAGGTTTTATTTGATGGCGAGGATGTTCGACGCTTTGCGATTCAGTCGCTGCGGCGCAGAATTGCGATCGTCAGTCAGGATACGTTTATTTTTAATACGTCGGTACGCGAGAACATTGCTTACGGATTGAATGATGTCAGCGATCAAGGAGTTTGGCAAGTTGCCGAGCAAGCGAATGCTTTGAAGTTCATTCTGGAACTGCCGGAGCAATTTGAAACGGTGTTGGGCGATCGCGGCGTGCGGCTATCTGGCGGACAGCGACAGCGGCTAGCGATCGCACGAGCGTTGCTACGCGATCCAGAGATTCTCATTCTCGATGAAGCGACGAGCGCACTAGATTCGGAATCAGAACGGTTGATTCAGCAATCTTTGGAGCGATTATCGCACGGGCGAACTGTGATCACGATCGCGCATCGGCTTTCGACCATTATCAGAGCGGATCAGGTTGTGGTGATGGAGCAGGGGCGAGTGGTTGAGCAGGGGAGTTATCAGGCATTGTTAGCGCAGCAGGGAAGACTTTGGCACTATCACCGCATTCAGCATGAAGCGTGAGCGATTTAAAGATGAATTTAATTGTGCTGGAGAATCACGTTACCCGTCAGCGTGGGGGGCAAGAATTGAACTTGCTAGAAATTTGTCGCGGCTTGTTTCAACGGGGGCACCGGATTACTTTGCTGTATCTGAAAGCCGGTGATTTACTGCCGCAGTATCGGTCTTTTTGCGATCGCACGATTCAAATTAGCGCTTATGGCTTTGATTGGCGAAGCTTCAGGAGTACGCTGCAATTTTTGCCAGGTTTGATCAAGCTAGGGCAAATGGCGATCGCGCCTAATTCGCTCATTTTCTGTAACGATTATCACTTCTCACTATTTGCTTCTGCGCTGTCGTTTTTTCATCAATTGCCATATGTGTGCTATTTACAACTTCCGCCGATTAACTTAAATCGTCAGCGTAAATTTGGATTGCGTCGAGTGGATCGATTTATCGCAGTTTCACAGCAAACAAAGCAAGATTGGGTCACATTTGGGATTGAGCACGATCGAATTCAAGTAGTTTACAACGGGGTTGATTTAGAGAAGTTCAAGCCTGCTGAGAATTTGGTGCAAATTCGGCAACAATGGCAGGTTTCTGATGATACAAAGATCATCTCTTACATCGGTAGAATTGACCGAGAAAAAGGACTAGAAACGCTAATCAAAGCAGCAGAAATCTTAATCAAGAAAGGAAGAAGAATTAGAGTTTTGATTGCTGGAAAGCCTGTTGTGCATTACAGTTTTGCCAGAAAACGTGAGTGCGAAGATGAAGGAATGGACTATCTACGATCGCTCAATCAACTCGTTGAGGCACAAGGAATTTCTCATCAGGTCCAGTTTGTTGGACATCTCGCAAATCCGGTGTCTCTGTATCAAGCTAGCGATGTCAACGTTTTACCAAGTGTATGGAGTGAACCTTGTAGTTTAGGCTTGTTTGAATCGTTATCCTGCGGCGTTCCTAAAATTGCCAGTCGGATCGGTGGAAATCCCGAAATTCTTACCGGATTTGCGGATTTCTTGTTTACTCCAGGCGATGAGAACAATTTAGCAAATTGTCTCGATCGAGTTCTGGATTGGCGAGAAAAAGATCCCTCTTTGGGTACAAGATGTCGGCAACACGTTTTAGATTATTTTAGCTACGAGAAAATGATTGACGGTATCGAAAAGAACTTGCTTGAACTGCATTGTGTGTGACCTTCGCTTAGTTTTTTATGAAAACACTTTTTACGTTTCACTATCCTGCTGATCCTAATGCGGGTGGCCCTGGTGTTACTTGGCGCTTGGGTCAGGAATACGAAAAACTGGGACATCAAACTGAGTTTTATTCACTTGATGATCTGCCGAAACAATTACCGCCGCTATTGAAATTTGTCTTCTTTCCAGAATTTACAACCGCAAAAATTCTACGATCGCTCTCTTCGATCGATGTAATTGACGCTTCGACAGCAGATGCTTGGATTTGGGGGTTGATTCTGCAAAAGTTTCACAAATCGCGTCCGCTACTCGTCTGCCGTTGCCACGGGCTAGAACATATCGAGCACCTGGAATATCTCGAAGAAGCACAGCGCGGAAACCTCAAGCTCGAATGGAAATACCCGCTCTATCGCGCCAGTATTCGCCTTTGGGAAGTCGCAACCTCAATGCGACAGTCTGATTTGGTGCTGTTGCTGAATCATCGCGATCTGGATTACGTGGTCGAGAAATTGGGGGTTCATCCCGATCGTGCTCATGTTGTCGCCAATGGGATTCCAGAAGCGATGTTGAATCTGCCGTTTGAGCCAACCCCTTCAGAAAATGAGCCGATCAAAATTGCTCAAGTGAGTAGCTACATCGTTCGTAAAGGCATTCAATACGGCACACCTGCGCTCAATGCCATTCTCAAGCGCTATCCGAAAGTAGAAGTGAGTCTATTCGGAACCGAGTGCCCCGCCGAGCAGGTGTATCCTGATTTCGATCCAGAAGTGCGCGATCGGGTGACTGTGATTCCGTATTATGAAAATCACCAACTCCCGGAGCTGCTTAAAGGACATCACATCAAAGTGCTACCGACCATTTCAGAAGGATTCGGGGTGGCGCTGGTAGAAGCCATGGCGTGTGGATTGGCTCCTGTCACTACAACGGCTCCCGGCCCCTTGGAAATTGTGCGCGATGGTGAAACTGGACTGATCGTACCTTGTCGCGATCGTGAAGCCTTTGAGCAAGCGGTTGAAACGCTGATTCTCGATCGTTCCATGCTCGATCGTCTGCGGCAAAATGCTTATCGAGCAGCACAGCGCTACAGTTGGAAAAATATCGCTCAAGACAATCTCACGCTCTACGATGCCGCTTGGCGAATGCGATCGACATCCTGAATCTCAATTCGGCAAAATTCGCTTCGATGCTGAATCCAGGTCGCCCTCTAAATCCCCCACTCGTGGGCGACTTCAGCCAATAATTTAAAGTCCCTCACTCGTAGAGAAGTTAGGGGGCAAGAAGCCGCCCAAACCGGAGCGAAAATCTCCTCTTCCTACGTTCCACCTCTACTAGCCCAGACTCACTCCACCGACTTTATGTACAGTACCCAACCCCAACCCAAATCCCCGCAACTCTCTGAACCCTGGCTTCTGATTGGGGGATTGATTGCGTTTACGGTGCTGTGTCTTGCGGTTAACGTTGCCTCAATTCTTAGACTTGCTTTTCCTATTGGAAGTTTAGCAGTGGGAGCGCTGCTATTTTTTCGCTATCCAATGTTCTACATTGGATTTACCTGGTGGCTTTGGTTTCTCACACCCTTTGTCCGACGACTGATCGATTGGGAGGTTGGATGGCTTGATCCCAATCCAGTTTTACTAACTCCGTTTCTAGTGTCATTATTATCGACGCTAACATTGCTGATTCAATTGCCCAAAGCAATTCGAGGAAATGGTTTACCGTTTGTCTTATCTACGATCGCAGTGTTATACGGAGCGTTTATCGGACTAATGGAATATCAGATCCAAACGGTGATCGTTGCGCTGTTAAACTGGCTGACTCCGATCGTGTTTGGTTATTACTTATTTTCTCACTGGCGACGATTTCCAGAACTCAAGCGCGTTACAGAGCGAGTATTTCTCTGGGGAACACTGGTAATGGGCGTTTACGGTGTCATTCAGTTCCTAGTTGCGCCTTTGTGGGATCAGTATTGGCTACAAAATCTGATTAACGTTCTGATGATTTATTCATTTGGAACACCAAACCCGTTATCGATGCGAGTCTTTAGCACGATGCACTCTCCACAGCCGTTCGCCGCAACGATGGTGGCGGGTGTCTTATTACTGTTTGCGATTAAGAGTCCGTTGAAGCTTGTATCATCAGGATTCGGATATCTTGCATTGCTGCTAACGTTGGTGAGAACCGCTTGGTTAAGCTGGCTCATCGGATTGATTGTCTATCTCCCATCGTTGAAACCCAGGCTGCAAATGCGATTGATCGTCACGTTGATGCTGATGTCGCTGGTTGTGTTGCCCTTAACGATGGTTGAGCCATTCTCAACGGTGATCAATTCGCGGCTACAAACATTCTTTGCGGGGCAGCAGGATGGCAGCTTTATCGATCGCAGTATCGGTTATACCAATCTTCTCAACGACGCCCTCAGCGAATTTGAAGGACGCGGGTTAGGATACGTGATTCGAGATTCAAATATTGGGGGAAACGATAGCGGTATTCTTACGTTATTCCTCAATTTAGGCTGGGTTGGCACCATTCCTTATGTTGCAGGAATGGCACTGCTGGTGTTTGGAGCGCTGCAAGTCCGGCAAGCTTCGAGCGATCCATTTGTCGGAGCCTGTCGCGCTATTGTAATTGCGATCATGTCGCAAATCAGTCTCAATACCGTCATGCTGATTCCGTTTGGCATGGTGCTTTGGGGATTTATGGGGTTAACTGCTGCGGCTCGATTGTATGAAACGCAGCAAGCAGCAAACCCCATTGAGATCGTCCCTAACCTGCCAAAACTTTAGCCGCCGCCGTAATTCCCGCTCCAGGCGTAAAGCCATCGTAACCGAGTTCTTGCAGGGTTGCTTCGAGCGCAGAAATCGCGGTGAGAATGTCGCGATCGCTAACAAATCCCAGGTGTCCAATGCGGAAAATCTGACCCTTGAGGTGATCTTGTCCGCCTGCCAGCGCAATATCAAACCGTTTCCGCATGATGCTACGAATTTTTTCTGCATCAACTCCATTCGGCATTACCGCAGTAATCGCCGGACTGCTGCATTCATCTGCTGCAAACAAGGGCATTCCCAACCCTTGAACCGCCGCACGGGTAGCTTGCCGATGCCGTTCATGTCGCGCAAAGATGTTTTCTAATCCTTCTGCCTGCATCATTCTCAATGCGGCTTGCATTGCGTAGAGCAAGTTAATCGCAGGGGTGAATGGAGTGGTATCTTTGGCACTCGACTTGCGATATTTGCCCAAATCCAAATAGTAGCGGGGAAGTTTTGCCGTTTTGTACGCTTCCCAAGCTTTCGAACTCACGGCAACAAAGCCTAATCCGGGTGGAATCATGTAGCCTTTTTGCGATCCGGATGCAACCACATCTAAACCCCATTCATCGACAGGAACGCTGGTTGCTCCTAAGCTCGTCACCGTATCAACAATGATTAACGCTTCGCCGTGGGCTTTAACGTGGCGATTGATCGCTTCGAGATCGTTGATCACTCCGGTTGAGGTTTCGCTGTGCGTGATAATCACCGCTTTGATTTGCTTATCGCGATCGCTCTCCAACTTCTCGCGAAATACTTTGGGGTCAAGCGGTTTGCCCCATTCTGCCGTGACGCGCTCGGTTTGCAGCCCATAAGCATCGGTGACTTCTGCCCAGCGCTCTCCAAATTTACCGTTTGATCCGACTAACACGCGATCGCCCGGACTGAGAAAGTTAATAATTCCGGCTTCCATTGCGCCTGTCCCACTGGCAGCCAGGATGAGTAAATCATTTTGCGTTTGGTGCAGCCATTTGAGATTTTGGGTGACTTCTGCCACAATTTTGCCAAAATCACCGCTCCGGTGTCCGATCGGATGTTTTGCCATTGCCGATAAGACCTGCTCCGGCACCGGAGTTGGTCCCGGAATCATGAGCATCAGCTTGTCGTCCATGTTGGGTTCCCTTAGAAAGCTAGAACAATTTGTGCATGATCCAGGATTACACAGATGGTTGAGAATGCGGAATTTGACGCGTTGAATTTAATGTCAGCAAATCTGCAAAAACAACTTGCAAGTCGTAGTCATTATGAGTATGATATAGAAGTTGAATGAAGAGAAGATGCATGAGAGTTCAAGAAATCCCAATCAATCAGATTCGCCGCCCGTTATTTCGGCAGAACGATCAAGAGAAGGTTAAAAATCTCATGGCTTCAATTTCGGAGATTGGACTCCAAGAGCCGATCGACGTTTTAGAAGTGGATGGACAGTATTACGGATTTTCGGGCTGTCATCGCTACGAAGCCTGTAGCCGACTGGGACACGAAACGATTTTGTGTAATGTGCGACGCGCACCCAGAGCCGTTCTTAAGCAACATTTAGCTTAATTTTCAGGTTGGCTGCGGGATAATAGCCAGCAAGACGGTTTGGACTACTCACTCTTTTTTAGAAATTTAGTAGGAGAAGACTATGGTTAGTCAAGTTGCTATTGGCATCGAAGATAACAAGCGTCAAGAAATTGCAGAAGGCTTGTCGCGTTTACTAGCAGATACTTACACGCTGTATTTGAAAACGCACAATTTCCACTGGAATGTCACAGGTCCAATGTTTCAAACGTTGCACACGATGTTTGAAACACAATACACTGAGCTTGCTTTAGCAGTGGATTCGATCGCAGAACGCATCCGAGCACTGGGCTACCCGGCTCCAGGAACTTACAACGAATATGCAAAGCTAAGTTCGATCGCCGAAACGCCGGGAGTTCCGAAAGCAGAAGAAATGATCAAGCTCCTAGTCGAAGGACAAGAAGCGGTGGTGAGAACGGCGCGGTCGTTGTTCCCCTTAGTGGATGAAGCCAACGACGAACCGACTGCTGATCTACTGACTCAACGGATGCAGATTCATGAGAAGACGGCTTGGATGCTGCGGAGCTTGTTGGAATCGTAGGATTTTAAGTCATAAAGCTATAAAAAACCGCCGGATATACTCCGGCGGTTTTTTATAGCACTAAATGATGCTCCATTGCGAATCGCACCAATTCAGCCCGATTGCTCGTGTCTGTTTTTCTTAGCAAACTACTAACATGCTTCTCCACGGTGCGCGAACTCAGATGCAATCGATCTCCAATCTGATTATTCGATAATCCATCGCTCAGCAGCGTCAAAACCTCTTGTTCGCGATCGGTAAAAGCAATGTTGATATCTGGTTTTTCCCGCTCTGCTTCTGCGGCTACTTCAAACTCTTGCCGCGATCGCCAACTGGATTCAATCATTTGGCTGCGATCGAGGAGATTCCGCACGACTGCACCCAATTCTGGAAGCTCAAACGGTTTTGCAAGATAAACATCACAGCCAAGCTGATACCCCCGCACCCGCTCATCGGTATCCGTGCGTCCGGTGAGAAATACGATCGGTAACAAACGCAGCGCCGGTCGTCGCCGCACTTGGCGCACAAATTCATACCCATCCATCAGCGGCATCGAAACATCGGTCACGATCAAATGCGGCTGATGCGTTTCGAGCAGGGCGATCGCATCTTTACCGTTTTCTGCTGAGACCACAGAATAACCAGAACATTCGAGATAGTCGCAAATCGAGAGGCGGGTTCCTAAATCATCTTCTGCAACAAGAATTGTGAGCGGCATGAAACACAGGGGAAAGAGAGTTAGATGCCAGTTATGAGTGGCATATTCAAGCTTAAATAAAATTTACTAAGCATGGCTAGAAGAATGAATTTTTTGTAATTGGTGAGCCATATTCATATCGTAGGGGATTGGTCGGCTCATTGGGCGATAATCTCGATCAATCGAAGCGCTATGTCTTAACACGGCGTTCACCAATACACAGGCTGAATCGCTGAGATTAATGGCTCCATGCGGTACTCCCGGCGGAATTTTTACCACCTGCGGCTGCGCTTCGCTTAACGGAATGTATTGATACTTACGATTTTGTAATACAACCAGAATAAAACTGCCGCGCACGACTAGCAGCTGATCGGTTTGAGTGCGATGAACGAACAGATCGTCGATCGTCTGAGCCGGAATATTCACCAGCATGGTTTCATGGCTCGATTGCGGCGTGTAAAACTCCGCCATGCCGCCCTTGATGGATTCGAGTGGGAAAATTTCAACCTGTGTCTTTAACCCCATACCGACCTCCCATATCCGCTTTCTCCCTAATCTAATTGAGGCAAAATTAAACTTTTGTACCTGTTATCACAAAAGTTCACGCTTTATGGTATATCGCTTTTTTGGAATGAATTCGATCGATAAGATTGACATTTGACCGGTAGCGCATTAATACTATTATAGTACGAAGGTACTAAAAATTCACTTGCCCCAGGAGCCGCGATGACAGAACTGAAATCAGAAAGCCAGTCAACCCGGATCACTCAGACTCAGCCAGGCACAAAACGGCAGCTTGCGCAACCGATCGCTGATTCCCTGAGCGCGAGTGAATCGAACCCGGAGTCCGCTGCAAGCAGCGATGAGTCTACCACTGATGCGACCTCTCCGAAAAAACGCCGCACCACGAAAACTGAAAAAGCACCAACTGCAAAAGCTGCTAGCACAAAAATCTCCGCATCCAAGCGCCAAGCGACTCATAAAGCAGCGAATCAAGCTGCTTCCACGCGAGTAAAGCTCACCTGGGAAGCGTCCCCCTCACTCGAAGCTGTGCTGGCCCAATTTAACGAGCAACTGAACGCCACTTGGGTCGCGATCGACGAGCTTAAATCCACGGTCGAACATATGCAGGCACAAGAGCGCACTCGCTCTGCTCATCCAGCGCCGCCTCAATCTACATCTGTGCGCTTGCCGGTTGAACCCGCTCCCGTTCGCGCTCCACAATCTACTCGCAGACCGCCTCAAGCTGAGATTCCGCCCTTCCGCCCGACGAGTGGGGTGAATCCCATTCATCCCACTCGTATCCGTCGCCGCAAGCCTCTATACCCCCTGTTGCAGCGCTGCCTCAAACTACCCGAACAGAATGCTGCACTTGCGATCGATGCTGCCGTTTGGATATTAGCAGCAGCAGGGCTGCGGATTGGGCTGAAATACTGGGTTGCAGCAATGCCATTTCTTAACATTCCAGTGATTGTGTTGATGTGTATTCCGGCATTGTTAGCCGCTTACGCCGCTTTCTTTATTCCTCAAGCCAATCGAATTGGAATTTACCGATTGTTGCTGGTGACTTTGGGATTGTTCGTCGGAGGCAAACTATGACTGAAAAAATTACCTCTAACCAATGGTTAGCAGGGGTTGCAGGTATCTTAGCGCTGGGCATCTTCTTTCAAGCGATGGGACTCCCTTCATTTGGAAGCAAAGATGCAGGGCTAGACTGTCAAGGATCAGTACGATCGCAGCAAACCGTTTCTGAAGACCAGATTGCAAAGCTGATCACGCTGAAAAACGGAGACCCGAAAGATGCAGTCCGCAAAGCCTTAAAAGAGCCTTACTGCACCCTTTCTGCACTCTCGCTCCGGACTGGAACACAGACTGAGCGTGAAGCTTATCGAGTGGCATCTGATGCACTAGAACGATCGACTTCTCAAACGTTTATTGTGGTTTCTTATGAAGGGAATCAATATCTGGGGTATAAGTTCTGGATTCATTAAAGCGGGATTGATTCTGCTTTTAATGTCTAGCTGTTCTGCTTTCCCCCACAGTCAGAACCTGATTTCAGAACCCAAGCTCTATCAAAGCTGGCAACTCAAGCCGGGAGATGAGATTGCAGGCGCAAAAGTGACGGGCGGACTCGGAGATATTTCGATCGCTCTGAACGGTCAGTCGGTGTATGCCCCCTCAGACGGAGATGCGTACATCGACAAACGCGGCTGTGTGTACTTTGCAGGTGCAGATACACCCGCATATTTGTTCCGTCTGTGTGGATTAGATCGTCCGAAGCTTGGAACCTTGAAAGCTGGAGACGCGATCGCCACCGGAACCATTCTGCAATTTGCCACCTTACTCAAGCAAGCCGACGAAAGCTGGGCACTCGTCGAACCCGATAAAAGCTTACTGCAACGAACTCTAAAGCCACGATGAAAAAACTTGCTTCTTTGATGGTCAGCGTCATCGTCTTGACGCTGAGCGGAATGCGATCGGCGCAAGCTCAAGGACTACTCACCTTTAGCCCGCCCACCTCTAAAGCAAATCCAGTCACTTCTCAATCTAAAATCACATCATCTGTCACTGGAACCAGCCCGAAGAAATCCGCCGCGATCGGCTTTCAAGCTCCTGCTCGTCCTGCTCAATCTCCTGAAACTGAAGGAGTAAAGCGCCCGAAAGCATTACCCCAAGCCAGTGTTGCAACCAATAACGCTCTGCCAGAGGCGTGTAGGAATTGTGGCAATGATCAAAATGGTCAAGCCGCCGCTCAATCGGACGATCGCTTAGTTGCAGTTGCACCTGATGAACTGTTTGAAGGCGGTTCAGACTCCCTGGTTGCTAAGGCAGTCGGAAGCGCGGAAGGAACCCGTACTCCCGATGGCAGCAAAACCTGGGCGTACAAGGGGCACGTCGATCCAGGTAACGGGGTGTGGAACGTGGGTAGCTTCTCTTATCAACATGGTGCGGATTCTCCCGATGATGCCGATCGTCGTCAACTTGCCCGCCTGCGGAATCAGTATGCTGCGATCGAGCGGAATGCCATTTCTGCGGGGTTGCGGCTTGGACTCGAAGAACAGCTAAATGGCATTGATTTGGCAAACCAAGCACCGCTCGCAGCACTCGAAGAGGGTGGCTATGTCGATCGTCTCCGGCAAGCCTATACAGAGGGTTTACGCGGCTCGGAAGCAGTTCTTCACGCTCGTACCTATTCGTATCTTGATCCTCGGACGAATCAATGGGATGCTCCTGGTCTTGGCAACAATTACTACAGCATCAAGCGCGATCAGGCGCGACGGCAAGATGCGATTTACCAGGCAATTCAAAGTCATCAGCAAATGGCACGATCGCTCCAACGTAGCGATGATATCCGAGTCAGCCGAAATAACTAAGGTTGTGATAGATGGTCTTAGGCATAGGAGGTGAATTGTTAAATTAAAGGTAGAAGACCACACAACGCTGAAATCTAGAGGCAAACTGAAAGTAATCGCCCAATCTTCACTACACCAGGGGTAAGGTTATGACTGAAGCAAAAGAAGGCATTACGATCAAACAACGCCTCACCAAACTTGTTGATCAAGCGCGTGATGCTTGCGGTACGAATGGAACGATGTCGGATGAATGTGCAACCGCTTGGGATGCAGTCGAAGAAGTTCAAGCTGAAATTTCGCACCGTCGATTAGATGGAAAAGGGTCGTTGGCTGCTTATTGCGACGATAATCCTGATGCGGCTGAATGTCGCATTTACGATGTTTAATTTGACAGAGCGCGAGCTACAGAGTTTTTAGTTTTGAGCGGATAGCTGCCCCCAAATTTCTCAGTAAGAAGCTTTGAGACCAACAGATTGGATCGGTGTCAAAACTTCTTGCTTTAGAGATTTGAGGGGCTTTCTGTGTTTACCAGTTTCGCAACTTGGTTTTAAAAAAGTTAGCCCTCCGCTTTTGAGTAGCGGAGGGCTAACTTTAAGTCGCTAGACTAAACGCGAGTCAATTAGAGACCACCGACCGCGATCGCGCCTGCAAGAGCCGATGCGCCTGCCGAGATTAACGCGGTTCCAAACAACCACCAAGCTGCTGTTTCTGCCGCTTTGCGGGTTTCTTCGGCTTGCTTTTTGGCTTGTCGCTTGACTTCCTCAAGCCGATGTTGGGTTTCGGTTTGAATCCGTTCTGCCCGTCGCAGAACTGAAGTTCTCGCGTGTTCCACTTGATCGACAATCCGGTTTGCTTCTGCTTCCGAAATGTCCTCGCGGGACGAGAGCAGCGCTACAACCGTCTCGCGGTTAAAGCTACCTAAACGATCGCGCAACGCATCAAAGCCCGCTTGCGGATCATGGAACAGCGTCCGCAGATCAGTCCGAATGCCTTCATAGTTCAGCTCCGGGCGATCCAGCGAATTCAAGTAATTGCGAATGCGATCGAGGATGCCGTCGATTACACCTTGAATCCGGTTCTGGATCGCTTGGATCTGTGCCATGAACTGTTCACGCACCGAAAGCACTTGATCAACCACGCGGTTCGCTTCTTCCTCGGTCATGTCGTTTCGTTGAGCTAGAAGCGCCACGATCGTTGAACGATCCATGTGGGATAAGCGATCGCCGAAGCTACCAAATCCAGCTTTTGGATCGCGCAATAGCAATTGCAGATCGCGCTTGATGCTGTCGGGGTTGAGTTCTTCTTTGTGCGTATTCCGCAGATAGCTCTCAAAAGCCGATTGGAAGTTGAGTACCCGCTGTTGGGTTCTCGATGCCAGGCGACGCGGCGATCGCGCTACACTCCGAATGGACGACAGCACCTGATCGACCATCTGATTGGCTTGCGCTTCGCTGAGATCGGGGCGTTGTGCTAACAGTTTGACGATCGTGTCGCGATCGACTTGCGACAGTCTTCTTCTTAGACGAGAACCGCCTGTTTTCGGATCGCTCAGCAACGCATTTAGATCGCTCTTGATGCCATCCGGATCAAGTTCAGAGAGATGGGTGTTGCGGAGATAGCGTTCGATCGTGCTGATGACGTAATCGATTTGATCTTGCGCTTTGTGAACGGCGATTTGCGGCGCGTGCATCACCGTGTTTCGCACATCTTCAAGCTGACCGATGATCCGATCGGCTTCTTCCGGCGCGAGGTCTTGACGCTGCGATAGCAATTGAACGAGCGTATCGCGATCGAACTGGCTCAGGCGTGCCCGCAGTGCAGAAGATCCAGCTTGCGGATCGTCAAGCAACAAGCGGAAATCGCGCTTAATGCCTTCGGGGTCGAGTTCGGATTTGTTGGTGTTTCGCAGATAAGATTCGACTCTGAGTCGCAGGGCTTCGGCTTCAGAACGAACGCGGTTTTGCGCTTCTTGAGCTGAGTTGAGGACACGATCGCGCGTGCTTTCAAAGCGAGTAATAATGCGATCGGACTCTTCCGGCGTGAGATCCTGACGCTGCGATAACAACTGCGTCAGGGTATCGCGATCGAAATGGCTCAAGCGATTCTTCAGCGCGTCGTAGCCTGCTTCGGGGTCTTCGAGCAACAGCGACACTTCCCGCTCGATCTCGTCGGGGTCGAGTTCATCTTTGTTCGTCGATCGCAAGTAGTTCTCAACGCGACTGCGAAGATCGGTCGTTTCGTGATGGTCTTCAGCCGTTTGAACTTGGCTGAGAGTCGCTGCCCGAATTGTTTCAAGCTGATCGGCAATCTCAGCAACTCGTGCTGCCGGTAAATCTCCACGCTGAGTTAAGAGATTGACGAAATCGCCACGATTTAGCCGTTCGAGTTCGCGTCTCACCGCACCCGGATCGGCTTCCGGATCGTGAAGCAATTCGCGGAATTCGTTGTCTAAGGTTTCCCGATTGAAGTGCCAGGAATAGGTATTTAGCAGATAGTTCTCAACATCGGCTTTAATCGGACTAAAGCCCGACGAAACTTGACTCGTGGCTTTTTGTGCGCCCGACATCACCTTATCGCGAGCCGATTGAATCTGTCCGATGATCTTTTCAACATCGAGATCCTTCAGGTCTGTCCGCCCCATCACGGTTCCCATCAGAGTTGAGAAACCGAATTGCATCGCTCGATCGACCAAACCTGCTTGGTCTTGTTTTCCACCTTGCTGCGCCAAGTTCGAGAACGCATCGCGCATTCCCGACATTTGGTCGCGCATTCCCGACACTTGATCTTGCTGCGTATTTTGCAACATCTGACCTTGACGGCGCAGTTCTTCGGTGAGCTGATCCAAACGACGATTGAGATCGTTCATGTTGACTTGGCCGGATTGAACAGTCTTCAGATATTCCACCAACTCTTGCGTCGGATCTTTGCGCTGATGGCGACCGATCGTATCTTTCCAAACTGCATCAAGCTGATCGATCAAACGGTTTGCATCTTGTTTCGACAAATCGCTACGATCGCTAATCAATTTCGCAAACGTATTGCGATCGATATGGCGCAGCCGATCCATCACCTCGACCGCAGAACCACTACCCATCACGCTTTGCAGTTCTGGATCATTCACCAACGTTTCGAGTTCACGCCGCACCCGACCAAAATCTAATTGTGCAGGACGAAGCCGTTCGATGTAGTCTTCGAGAGAATCCCGAATATTGGCAGGATCGATCGCCGAACCCAATTCCCGCCGGACTGCTGCGGCTGCCGCTTCTGCGGTCGAGACAACTTGCTGATTAACGGCTCTTGCTCCGAGTGCAGCCGTTGCCGTTCCGACGATCGATTGGAATCCAGCCGTTGCAGTATTGACCACTGAACCGACCAGCGATCCCACTGTCGTAGAACTCACCCAAACGAGCAGAGTAAAGTATGCCGCCCAGATCACTAGACCGACGATCGCACCCAGCGCTGCGGTCGTTAATAAACTGAGTTTCACCGCCAGCAAGCAAGCGATAAACAGCGAAATGGTGACGGTAATTAATGTCCAGAGACCCACAGCAGTACCGATTTTGCGAATCGTGCCGCCACCACCGCTAGAGTGCGAATGATGCGAATCATGATCATCCGAAGAATGTCCGAGGTAAGAAATCCCGGCAGCAACGGATAAATTCGTAAACAGTAATTGGAATGCAAATGCTAATACAATTCCCGAAATTAGAGCAACAAAAAATCGAGGGCCTGAAAATACCAAAGCAGCTTGCTCCGGTGTTGTGACTCCTCGATCGATTGGAACTTGTGCCAGGATCTGACCGAGTTCCCAAGTTAAATTTGTGACTTGACTCATAGAAATTCCCTCATCAGACTTCGCCCAACACAAGAGATGTGTCAGTGAGGCTGCAATTTTGAAACACTACCTTTGATGCCAGAATCGCTGAGGCGAGAGCGGATAAGCATCTTTCTCAAGTGATAGACCCCTCAACTGAAAGGAGTAAATCGTCTGTTTTAGCTTGGGGATCAGTCGATAGGAGGTGTTTACTTGGATGGAACGATGGCAGCTACGACGAGATCGAGTCCCACCGCTCTCGATGCTTTAAATAGAAGTCGATCGCCCGATCGAATCAATTCATTCAACCGCGATATCACTTCTGTCTGTGTTGTGAAAGTCTCGGACGGAACGGGAGAAGCCGCGATCGCCATGGCTTGCGCTTCATCCGGGTCAGCCAGAATCAACAATTGATCAAGCTGCAAATTTCTCACTTGTTCACCGACTTGCTGATGGTACTGAACCGACCAGTCACCAAGTTCTTTCATCGTGCCAAGCACAGCAATTCTACGATCGCCCTCAGTCTGAGCTAACAGCTTTAGAGATGCCAGCATCGACTCTAAACCTGCGTTGTAGCTTTCATCGAGAATCACCACATCGTTGGGTAATTCGTAGCGTTTCGCTCTGCCACTGGGCAATTCAACTTCGACCCCTGCGGTTAGCCTTGCAGCATCGAGATTTAGAGTTTGAACGACGGCTAAAGCGGCTAAGAAGTTGAGCGCGTTATGTTCACCGGGGAGCGGTAATACAAACTTCAACTCACCGACCTGTAACGTTTCTGCATCAATGAGTTGTCCTTGTAAATCACCCCCCTGCAATCCGTAGGTGATGGTTTGACCTTGCCAAACTTTCTCAGCCGTTTCGAGCAATAAAGCATTATCGTGATTCAGAATTGCAATGGCATCTTTGGGCATTTCTGCCAGCAGTTCACATTTCGCCTGAGCGATCGCTGCTCTCGATCCCAATCTCCCAATATGTGCGGTTCCTACATTCGTAATCACGCTAATACCCGGCTCTGCAACTTGTGATAACAATGCGATTTCCCCAGGCGCTCTCATTCCCATCTCAATCACAGCAAAATCGTGATCTGAAGTTAGTTCTAGGAGTGTCTTCGGAACACCGATTTCATTGTTGTAATTTGCTTGCGTTTTGTGGACTTTGCCATATTTCGATAAAACCGCTGCAATTAATTCCTTTGTTGTAGTCTTCCCGACTGATCCAGTAATTGCAATCACCGGAATTTTAAACTGTTTCCGCCACCAATGCCCGATCGTTTGATACGCCTGCAAGGTATCCGAAACCACGAGAACAGGTAAATCACCCGCTTCAAATTGAGCATCCACGATCGCCGCGACCGCACCTTGCTCGATTGCAGTCTTTACAAAATCATGCCCGTCAAACTTCTCACCCCGCAAGGCTAGAAAAATCTCACCCGATTGGATCGATCGCGAATCGGTTGTCAGACCGATCGCAGTTGCATCCGGTAAATTTTGAGCTGATGCTCCGAGGAGTGAAACCAGTTGATCTAGGGTTGCGTGAAACGACATGAGCAGTTGCGGGAGTCAGTAAGGTTTTGAGTGTACCGCTATCGGGGGTGCAAAAACTGCGATCGTGCCAATCCCACAAAATTTGAAAAATTTTGTCACGAAATAGCGATTTATCTGCTATTGTAGTTAAGGCTTAGGCGGATGTGGCGGAATTGGTATACGCGCACGCTTGAGGTGCGTGTGGCATTGCCTTGCGAGTTCGAGTCTCGCCATCCGCATGAAGTTGGAAGGGAGAAGTGATAAACTTCTCCCTTTTATTTTTGCAATGAAAATCAAATGCCGAGGAGACTGTTACAGACAGTAGAGATTTGATGATCGTCTCCGTCTAACTTCCCAAGGACGGGGGCAATCCGAGATTCTGCAATTCTCGAAGTTAATCAATCTAAAATACAATCTTGACAAGATTTAAGATTGTAAATAAATGTTTCAATAAGTAGCCCTATTCATGCCACTAAAGGTGTAGTTCGCTACGCTTTAGGATAGATGAAGGAGGAACAAATCAATGGTCACTGTGCCCGACAGCATTAGCTTAATCGACTTATCGAGAATTTGGATTCAGAAAGCGTTAGAAGAGATTACAGCCGAAAACGAGCCAGTTGAACAACCGATCGAAACCGAAGAGGAAGAATAATCCCTCACCCAAGTTTTTTAAAAAATGGTCTAGTCCTGTAGATTTCCAAAGCTGAAGCAGTTTTGCAGATTTACCGAGCTAGACCATTCGTTTTAGGAATTCGATCGTCCCCGCGACAACAGATGATCGATCGAGAAATTTCCGCCGCCCCCGACAGTAAACAAAAGATAAATCAGCATATACAGCGAAGCTGTTTCTACAGGCCCAACGTCTAATCCTGTTTTTTTCAGATGGAAATAAACCGCGATTAGCATTGTGAACGTTAAGGACAACGCACTGATTCGCGTGAAGAATCCGAAAATTAGCAAAATTGAAGCAACAATTTCCGTATACGCTGCACAGTAGGTGAAAAATAATGGAAACGGGAAGCCAATCACACTCATGACATTATCAACAAAGCCTTGAACATCAGCTAATTTACTAAAGCCATTGTGAATCATTAATGCACCCACCAAAACGCGCACTCCCAACCAAACCGCTTGAAACGCTGGATTGAGGCTAAGGTCGGACTGCAAAATCGTTGAAAGGGGCGATCGCCCAGACGGAGTAACGGTCATTTGTTAGCTTCTCAAAAATGGTACTGGTTGCATCTTACCGAACCCAGATCAAAAATCGAAGCTTTACGTTACTGGAATCGTTACATAACTCAATCGTCTAAACGGCTGTCTATCCCAAGACTATTGTAAGCTTAAAAACATAAGCCTAAAAAAGAAGCCTTTAGGTAGACGATCGCTCGATTCTCCCACTGTTACTGTTAACAAAACAACTTACATACCACCCATTCAAGCAAGGACAAAATTTATGTCACACTTTAGTACACTCCGCAGTAAAATCACCGATGCAGAATTGCTTAAAGTTTCGTTGCGCGATCTGGGTTTCACAGTAGAAACCAACGCTGAAGTTCGAGGAATGGGCTGTCAGCGCGTTCACGCAGACATCGTTGCTGTTTTAGATGGTAGCTATGACATCGGCTGGGTACATAACGAAGATGGCACGTACAGCATTGTTGCAGACTTGTGGGGTGTCGCAAGAAAGCACAACCTTGCAGAACTGATGACCTCGGTGAACCAAAAGTATGCAGTACAGCAAACTCTTAGCGCGGTTGCAAAACGCCCTGGTTTGCAGAATGCAAACATTCAAGTGAAGGTTCGCGGCTAATTGCACGAGCGCTAGATCTCATAAATCCTTTACAGAGTCCTTGCTGCACCCTGTAAAGGATTTGTTTTATTTGGCGGCTCCGCTTAAAACTGCATTGCCATCTTGGAAGTTAATATCTTTTACGGTCAAGCTGCGTAGCTTCAGTTCGAGGTTGAGTTGGTCTTGCACTTTTTGAGGAGACACCCCTAAGCGGTTCGCCACTTCAGTGATCGTAAAGCTCATGTTTCCCACCTGAATTTTGGCGTTTTGATCGAAGTGTAACTTGCCGTTTTGGATCTCAGGCTTGCCCTCTATTCCGATGTAAACTTTGCGATCGCTCATCGGAATCTTTTCGGTAATTTGCGTTAACAATGCCTGGTGTTGCGATCCGATTCCGCTATTCTGTAGCTCTTTAATATCCACAACCGCTCCAGTTTTTAGCTGGTCATTTTTCACTGAAGTTTGAAACCCTTTCACTGAATTGGGTAAACCTTTACCGCCACTTTTCTCAGTGATTTTGGTGACAAGTAAATCGTTTAATTCTTGAGAACTCAGTGCAACCTGAACAGGCTTAGAGGGCTGAGGCTCCGGGAAATTGGGCGTAATATTTGTACTGGCAGGCTGCGGATTGGTTTGAATTTGAGCGGCAATTTTTCTTTCGATCGCAGCACCGGATTCTTGAATTTGAGTATAAGTTCGAGGGCTAGACTGTTCCTCAGCGTACCAGTCTGGTAATTGGGTGAACTGTCGCCAAAAATAATAACCACCGGATACTGCTGCCACTGCAATTCCTGTTAATGACAAAAGTAGAATCTTTGATCTTTTCACAGCTACCTCAAATCAACCTTTATATTTCTTGACGATAATTTAGTCCATTTATTCAGGTTAGGCAAACTCTAGCGCACCCGTTGTGTACGGCAAACACCCCAACGACTGAGCGTTCATTCGCTAAAATGAAAAAAATTACTGGGCTGGATTCATGATTCCTACCGTTATTGAAACTTCCGGACGGGGCGAACGCGCCTTTGACATTTACTCCCGACTGTTGCGGGAACGAATCGTGTTCCTCGGTAGCGCGATCGATTCGGATGTTGCCAACCTCGTCGTTGCGCAACTACTGTTCCTCGAAGCCGAAGATCCGGACAAAGATATCTATCTCTACATCAATTCCCCCGGCGGTTCGGTTTCCGCGGGAATGGGTATCTATGACACGATTAAGCAAATTCGCCCGCAGGTGTCTACAATTTGCGTCGGGTTTGCTGCCAGCATGGGTGCATTCTTGCTCAGCGCTGGAACTAAAGGAAAACGCATGAGCTTACCCCACTCGCGGATTATGATTCACCAGCCGCTAGGGGGCGCACAAGGACAAGCGACCGATATCGAAATTCAAGCGAGAGAAATTCTGTATCTCAAGCAGCGACTCAATTCGTATCTGGCAGATCACACCGGACAACCGCTTGATCGGATTGAACAAGATACTGAGCGCGATTTCTTCATGTCGGCTGAAGAAGCAAAAGAGTATGGATTGGTTGATCAAGTGATCGATCGTCGTCCGTCTGCGGCTCGTCCTGCGGTTGTGCAGTAGTTTAGCCGTTCGCTCTTAAGAAACATGCCCACCGAATCGAATTCGGTGGGCATGTTTGCTATTTCGCCGTTTTTTCTAGCATTAACTTCGATCGCTTCACCGTTTCAGGAATTGCGATCGGGTAATCTCCAGTAAAACAAGCCGAGCAGAATTCACCCGGATTTTCTCTAGTTGAATCTAGCATTCCTTCCCAACTGAGATATTGGAGCGAATCTACCTCAATCTGCTTTGCAATTTCCTCGATTGATTTTGTCGCCGCAATCAAGTGATCCTGACTGTCAGTATCAATGCCGTAGAAACAAGGATGCGTCACCGGAGGCGAAGAAATCCGCATATGAACTTCGATCGCGCCTGCATCGCGCAGTGCTCTCACGATCTTGCGGCTCGTCGTTCCACGCACGATCGAGTCATCGACAATAATCACACGCTTTCCAGCGAGTACATCTTTAAGCGGGTTAAGCTTCATCCGAATTCCCGCTTCTCGCATTCCTTGAGTCGGTTGAATGAAAGTACGACCGACATAGCGATTTTTGATCAAGCCTTCGGCATAAGGAATGCCCGAAGTTTGAGAAAACCCGATTGCAGCCGGAACGCCCGAATCTGGCACCGCAATCACGATATCTGCATCCACTGTCGATTCTTTCGCAAGCTGCCGTCCGATTCTCAGCCGATAGCTGTACAGCGTTTCATCGTGCATCATGCTATCAGGACGGGCGAAATAAATCATTTCAAAAATGCACAGTTTGCGAGCGGGTTGCTCTGCCCAGAAAATCGACTCGATGCCGCCTTCGGTAATCCACACCAGTTCACCCGGCTGAATGTCTCGAACGTAATCGGCTCCAATGATATCGAGTCCACAAGTTTCTGAGGCTAAAACATAGCGCAAAGGTGCAGCGTGCGATTCCTGCGCCAAAGTACCCAAAACGAGCGGACGAACCCCATTCGGGTCACGGGTTCCAATCATGCCGTCCGGAGTCCCGACCGCGAGACTAAACGCACCCTGACACCGCTTAAACGCCGCGATCGCGCCATTGACCCAATCATTCCCTCGATTAACTTCTTCTGCGATCGCAAGCGCGATCGCTTCAGAATCCGTTGTTGTCGCAAAATCGTGATTCGTTTCAGCTAATGCTTCACGGAGTTCACGAGTATTCACCAAGTTTCCGTTATGCGCTAACGCCAGCGTTCCTAAACGTGATTTTGCTAACGCAGGTTGAGCATTCACTACCCGACTCGATCCGGTCGTCGAATAGCGAGTATGACCGATCGCTAAATCTCCGGGTAGCTCTTTGAGCTTTGCTTCGTTAAAGACTTGTGCCACCAAGCCCATGTCTTTATGAAGGTGAACATAATCTCCTTCAAACGTGGCAATTCCCGCAGATTCTTGACCTCGATGCTGTAGGGCAAACAGTCCAAAATAAGCCAAATTAGCTACAGGTTCTCCCGGTGCGTAAACTCCAAACACCCCGCAGGCTTCTTCTGGTTTGTCAGGACGATGCTCAGCAGGATCTACAGAAAACTTGTCGTCAGGCAGCATAAGCTTGGTTTTGCGTAGTTAGACAGCAATCAGAACGTTGAGAACACGGGTCTTGTTGAACACAGAGTCTTAACATTCCCTTAATATCGCACACAACGGCAGAGCTATTCCGTTAGCCCCTTCTCGATCGCACTCGACCAACCTGTGAACAACTCTGCGATCGTAGCGTCGATTACATGAAATTGGGAGACCGAAATCTTTAGGGATTCCCCGCCGACGGTTCCCAATTTTTGCCAACGATCGCCGAGCTCCGCAGATAGAGTTGCCTCCCATTCTGCAACCGATTCCGGTTTCACAGAAACAATGATCCGCGCTCCGCCTTCTGCAAAGAGAACTTCGTCCATTCGCGCCGCACTATTTGGAATTTGGATCTCTGCCCCAAGCTGATGCCCGAAACAACATTCAGAAAGCGCGATCGCGACTCCCCCTTCTGCACTATCATGCGCCGATTGAATAACACCGCTGCGAATCCCCGATCGACAAACCGCTTGGACTTTGCGTTCTAGTTCAAAGTCAACGATCGGCGGTTTTCCTGCCACAGTTTGATGCACTGTTGCCAGGTATTCTGATGCGCCCAAGGTTAAGGACGAATCCGACATCGGCAATCCTAAGAGGTAAATCACATCTCCGCTTTGTTTCCAGCTTTGTCCAACAATGCGATCGAGCTGCGGAATAAATCCAACCATGCCCACAACCGGAGTCGGATAAATCGGCTCTGGCTTGCCTTCAGAATCTAGGGTTTCGTTGTATAGAGAAACGTTTCCCCCTGTGACCGGAGTCGAGAATTCTCGACAAGCTTCGGACAGTCCGCGACACGCCTCAGAAAGTTGCCAATAGCCGATCGGCTTTTCTGGACTGCCAAAGTTTAAGTTATCGGTAATCGCAACCGGATCGGCACCGACACAGCTAAGATTTCGGGCGGCTTCTGCAACAGCGGCTTTTGCACCTTCATAGGGATGCAGGTACACATAACGAGGATTACAATCAACCGTTGCGGCAACCCCTTTGTTTAATGAAGCTGAATCAGGAATGACAGAGGCGCTCTGAGCATCAGCAAGTGGACGAACTCTCACGACTGCCGCATCTGCACCACCGGGAAGCAATACTGTATTGTTCTGGACTTGATGATCATATTGGCGATAGACCCAGCGTTTTGAGGCGATCGTCGGTGTATTCAACAAAGTTGCTAAAATCTCATTCCAGTTCCGATTAGCAATCCCGTTTTCATCACAGTTCGGTAAACTTTCGGCTGTCCATGCCCAAGCTTTTTGAGCATATTCCGGGGGTTCGCTGATCAGTTCACGACGATAAATCGGAGTGTTATCTGCTAAAGCGGTTGCGGGGATTTCAGCCGCGATCGCGCCTTGGAAGAGAATTCTCACGATCTCTTCTTCGATCACTTTCCCGGCAACAGTCGCATGAAGTCCCCACTTCTCAAAAATATCAATCAGTTCCTGTTCGCGTCCCTTTTCTGCCACAAACAGCATTCGCTCCTGTGATTCTGAAAGTAAATACTCATACGGAACCATCCCCGTTTCCCGCACTGGAATTAAATCCAAATCGAGTTCGATTCCGACTCCACCTTTTGCTGCCATTTCTGAAGTTGAACAGGTAATGCCTGCTGCGCCCATATCCTGGGCTGCAACGACTGCACCTGTTTTAAATGCTTCTAAACAAGCTTCGATCAAAGATTTTTCTAAGAACGGATCACCCACTTGCACCGCCGGACGATCGTCGATCGATTGATCGCTCAATTCCGCACTAGCAAAACTCGCACCGCCCATACCATCGCGTCCTGTGGTCGAGCCAACATACAGCACCGGATTTCCCAATCCTTTTGCGCCTGACTTCACGATTTCGGTCGTTTCCATCAATCCCAATGCCATCACATTCACCAAGGGATTGCCGGAATAAGCGCGATCGAAATACACTTCACCGCCAACAGTGGGAACACCCACGCAATTTCCATAATGTGAGATTCCAGCCACAACGCCGTTTACAATCCGACGAGTCCGGGCATCATCGAGCGTTCCAAATCGCAGAGAATTGAGTAGCGCGATCGGTCGTGCCCCCATCGTAAAAATATCGCGCAAAATTCCGCCCACTCCGGTTGCTGCGCCTTGAAACGGTTCTACAGCAGAAGGGTGATTGTGCGACTCGATCTTAAACGCTAATCGCAAGCCATCGCCCAAATCAATCACGCCTGCATTCTCACCAGGGCCAACTAAAATGCGATCGCCCTCAGTCGGAAACTGCTTTAACAAAGGTCGCGAATTTTTATAGCAGCAATGCTCCGACCACATCACACCGAACATTCCCAGTTCAGCCTTGTTTGGATGGCGACCTAAGCGGCGCACAATCTCTTCGTACTCTTCAGGCTTGATCCCTTCAGAAGCAATTTCGGTCTCAGAGAATGGCGCAGATGACAGGACAGACATAAACCCTAGCCCGGATAGAACAGGCACTTATTCTATCGAACAAAGCTCCGGGTTTAACGATCGATCCAATGTTTCTCACAGCAGCGATCGTTCAAGCATTCTAGATTAAGCATTTCGATTTTTAACGCAGGTGAACCGCCTCTGAAGCAGGTGTGTTACATTTCTACTCATGACAAGGGGAAGAAAAATTCAAGCCACCGCAGAACTCGAAGTCCGGTTACTGCGAGAAGGGATCACAGAGTCGGTTCATCACGCTCAAGCGGTCATTTGCGACGATCGCGGACGATTGCTGCTGTGTGCAGGTAATCCTGAAACTGCCACATTTGCGCGATCCGTACTCAAGCCATTTCAAGCAATTGCAGTCACCGCATCTGGAACGCTAGAGCGGTTTAATTTGACCGATCGAGATCTGGCGATTATTTGCAGTTCGCACAAAGGAACGATCGAGCAAGTTCGCCAAGTCTTTAACATCTTGTGGCGAGCTGATGTTGATCCGACTGCGCTACAGTGCCCGACTCCCGAAGGCAAACAAAGTCCGCTGCAATACAACTGCTCTGGCAAACACGCTGGAATGCTAGCAGTTTCTCAGCAGCTTGGATATCCGATCAATAACTATCTGCACTACAATCATCCAGTTCAGCAGTTGATTCTAAGTAAGCTGGCAGAGTTTCTGAAAAATCCGGCTGAAGAGTTTATTCCGGCTCGTGATGACTGTGGCGCACCCACGTATTTTATGCAGCTTCGACAGTTGGCTTGGCTTTATGCTCAGCTTGCATCGGGTGCAAATTTGGACATGGAGCGGATTCTCAGAGCAATGACGCATCATCCCACAATGGTGGCGGGCGATGGCGAATTTGATACCGAACTGATGCGACTGACCCAAGGGGAACTCGTGAGCAAATCCGGTGCAGAAGGCGTTCAGTGTATTGGTCGAGTCGGTGAAGGCATGGGGCTTGCGATCAAAGTGATGGATGGGGCGAAACGAGCCAAGTACGCGATCGCGATTCACGTTCTGCGCCAGATGGGTTGGATTACGCCGTCGATCGCAGAAAATCTGTCAGAAACCTATATCAACCTCGGACGCTACAAGCGCTTAGAAGTCGCAGGCGATCTCTCAATGCTTTAGTTCTGAGTGCTTTAGTGCAGTGGGAACCTTACAAGGTGCGATCGCGTTGCTAAAATTAATCATTCCCCCATCGATCAGCCGAATCCTATGAGCGACACAATCCTGAATGTCCGTAACCTGCAAGTTCAATTCAAAACTGATGAACGATTGGTTAAAGCGGTAGACGGCATTTCGTTTCAAGTGCGACGGGGACGAACGCTCGGAATTGTGGGTGAATCAGGGTCAGGAAAATCGGTGACATCGCTGGCCGTGATGCGGCTGATTCCCAATCCGCCGGGACGAACTACGGACGGTGAGATCTTGTTTCAGGCGGCAGATGCTTCAGAGCCGATCGATCTCTTGCGGTTAAGCGAAAAGCAAATGCAGTCTTATCGCGGCGAACAGATTTCGATGATTTTTCAGGAGCCGATGAGTTCGCTGAATCCGGTGTATACTTGCGGGTTTCAGCTTGTGGAAGCGATTCGGCAACACCAAAACATTTCGCAGTCAGAAGCACGTCGTCGAGCGGCTTTATTGCTGCAAGAAGTGCGGGTGCTCCCATCCGATGAAGAGTTAAAACAACGAGTTTTAGAAGAACGCAACCAAAAACCGCTCAGCGAACCGGAACTCGATCAAGAACTGAATCGCCAAAAAACCGCAATGCTCGATCGCTATCCGCATGAGCTGTCGGGTGGGCAGTTGCAGCGAATCATGATTGCGATGGCGATCGCCTGTAATCCTACTTTGCTGATTGCTGACGAACCGACCACGGCGTTGGATGTGACAGTACAGGCGACGATTTTAGATCTGCTGCGGGAACTGCGCGATCGACGCGGGATGGCAATGATGTTTATCACCCACGATCTCGGCTTGATTGCAGAGATCGCCGATGATGTGGCGGTGATGTACGAAGGCAAAATCGTAGAATACGGCTCGGTTTTAGAGATTTTCTCGAATCCGAAGCATCCTTACACCAAAGGACTGCTCACTTGTCGTCCACAGCCCGATCGACGCTTGCGATTTTTGCCAACCGTTTCGGACTTTATGGAAGTGTCACTGTTACCGACCGGGGAGAAATTAATTCAGGCAAAACAGCGCGATGTGAATACGGCTCTAGCGGAAGCACAAGAAATCAGCGATGTGGAATTTGATCAGCGGCTCAAATCACTTCAGCAAAAACAGCCGCTGGTTTCGGTTCAAAATCTGCAAGTGGCGTTCCCAGTTCGGGGAGTATTTGGGCAGACGAAGCGCTACATGATGGCGGTGAATGATGTGTCGTTCGATGTCTATCCAGGTGAAACGCTGGGACTCGTAGGAGAATCAGGTTGTGGTAAATCGACGTTAGCGCGAACGCTGCTGAGACTGATTGAACCGAAACAAGGAAAAATTTTCTTTGAAACCGAGGACATTCTGAAGCTTTCTAAGAATCGAGTGCGTCAACTGCGGCGCGATGCTCAAATTATTTTTCAGAATCCGTATAGTTCACTCGATCCGCGAATGAACATTGGCGATGCGGTGATGGAACCGTTGCTAATTTACGGGCGTGGGAACCGGAAGCAATTTAAGGAACGAGTCGAGTATCTATTGCAGCGCGTGGGACTCGATCCGAAGTTCATAAATCGCTATCCGCACGAATTTTCTGGAGGACAACGGCAACGGATTTGTATTGCCCGATCGCTCGCCCTTAATCCGAAATTTATTATCTGCGATGAGTCGGTGTCTGCGCTCGATGTCTCAGTTCAAGCGCAGGTCTTGAATCTGCTGAAAGAATTGCAGTCTGAATTTGGGTTAACTTACATTTTCATTTCGCATGACTTAAGCGTTGTGAAGTTCATGAGTGATCGCATTATCGTAATGAATCGCGGCAAAATTGAAGAGATCGGAACCGCCGAGACGATTTACCGCAAACCGCAAACTTCTTACACTCGTCAGTTGATTTCGGCAATTCCGGTTGGTTCGCTCGATCGCATTCGGGAACGTCAACAGCGATCAGCTTAACTGTTGAGAATACGATCGACCGAAATCGAAATCTCTGGGAATGCGAGGGGTGCGATCGTGCCCGTAGTTAGCCTTGTTTCAGAACGGTAATCGCCATCCTGCGGATCGCGAAATACGATGAGCTGTGTTTTTTTCAGGTTCACAACCCAATATTCACGAATTCCAGCCTCTGCATAAATTTTGCGCTTGATTTCAAGATCTTTACTCAAGCTGGAATTGGAATATTCGATCAGCCAGAAAATGTTTTCAGGATAGGGATGATGATTGATATACTCCCGTCCTAAAGGTTGGACGATCGCGAGATCCGGCTCTGGTTCGGAGTTATTTGGCAATGTAATGGGTTTTGCTTCTCGAACTTTGGCAAGCGTTCCCAGTAGAGCAATCAAATAGTCTCGTGTTTCAGTGGTTCCATAAGCATGAGGCTCTCCTTCTGGCGGCATTTCGACAATTTCCCCTCGCAGCAATTCCACCCGCCGATCGTCTAAAATCCCCGCTTCGATCATGCGGTGATACTCCTCTAGTGTCCATTTCGCGATCGTCACGCTCATCGTTTAATCCTCGTCTAGCGGCAGTCCACGCTTGACCCGACCTTTGCCAAAATAGCGCCCAAACTGAAGCTCGTACACTTCATCTTCATCCTGTGTTTCAACTTCGAGATCTGATTTGGCATAGCTCACACACAGCAGCGCATAGCCTTGTCGCTTTAATTCTGGCGACAATCCCACCGCTTCCGGTTGCTCTAAATGGCCCGACGACACCCGTACCGCACAGGTTGTACAGGCTCCATTGCGACAAGAAAACGGCAGTTCGATTCCTTGAGTTTCGCCGGATTGGAGAATGTAGCGATCGTCCGGCACTTCAAAAGTGTAAAACTTGTCTTTTTGTCGGTGGTAAACCCGGATTGTATGAAATTCAGTCATGATCGTTGTTTTGAATCTGCTCTTTCCACTCTAAGACTTTTTGGCGGCAGCAGTTGAGTGGCGGTAAACCGGAGTTGTACTATTTTGTGCGGCAAACCCAAAGATCATAAAATTTGCTGCTGGATTGGCGATCGTAATGTGCTGCAAAGATTTTCCTAAATTCATCACTGAATAGTTTCTGAAGTGGCGGATAGTAGCTGTAGACCTGAAACGGTGGATTGCTTTTTGGAATTAACCAAATCTCTGTTTGGCAAGTTCTGATCGCATTGAGTGTACTTTCTGGCGTGTTGTTCATTCCAGATGCCTGCATTTCCATTAGAGACGCAGAATCGAGCAAGTAAGGATTACCCGCAAATACTAATTGAGGGCGATAAGTTGAAAGTTGATAGCTCACTGCACCATAACCCATGCCGATCGTGCGATTCGAATTTGTTGCCATGATGCGATCGAGATCTGCGATCGCCTGATGCCCGGGAGCGGTAGTCATCCGATCAATGAATTTTATTTCAGTTGAGTAAACCGCTAAACAGAGCGATAACGTAAATGCGATCGCAGCACTCAAGTTGATTGGATCGATGATTTTAGATAGCTTTGAATGCGTTGGAATTTGGAATAGCTCGATCGCAAGATAAACGAGTAGCGGCACGAATGGCAGCATATTATTTTCTAAAGCACCGCGAGTTGCACTAATCACTGCATTGACAACGATGCCAGCAATTAAAGTGATGCAATATAGGAAATGCTTAGATAGCCATCGTTTCAGTGAATCAAAATTAGTAAAAAGCGACTGTATGAAAGCGATCGCTACAGGTAATGCTACAAATCCTATCCATAAAAGATTCTTTGGAATCTGATCAGAATTAATCCCCTTGAGCCGAACTTGCTGTAGCCAAGCCCAATAATTCGTAAATGAGATTTGAGAAAAGATTAAGTACGGTAACGCCGAAACAAATGCAGCAATACCAGATGAAATTAATACAGAAATGAATCCAAATCGGTACAGCAATAAAACGTAAATTGGGATGAAATGCAGAAAGGCAGTGATTTTTAGATTCGTGCTAATGCCAAGTGCGATCGCGCTTCCAAAAATTGCAGTTGATCGCTTCCCTCGCACAACCAGAAACAATCCAAGTACAGTAAAAAATAACAGTAACGAATCAGGCCTGACCCAAAACGAAGACGCTAGCAACCCAGAAGCAGAAGTTTGCGCCAGAAAACAAAGTGAAACGATCGCGCTTCCAAATATTCCAGCTTTCCAACCCAAACGATCGCGAATCAAGCAAAAGATCAGCCCCAAACTCGAAAGCCCTGCCAAACAACCTGCAATTTTTACCGAAAAAATGCTTGGTTTTAGAACGCTTAAAAATCCACTCTGAATCACATAAGAAAGAGCACCATAATTATTAATGTATCTTTCTGCTGCATCTAATTTTGGGTAAAGCGCTTGTCCTCGATGAAACAGCCATGAAACGATCGCAACATTCGCCTCAGCCGGATCAGCAAAATCCGCCCAAGTTGGATAAAGAACCACCAAGCCAACATAATTTAAGACAATCAAACTTGCGAGTAGGAGCAGAATCGAACGAGTGAATCGATCGACCTGATTTCGCAGTTGAAATATTACGAATGCTGGAATCAACCCAATTAAGAACAGTGCAAAAAAACCTTGAAAGATCAGTTCAATTTCTAATCTTTTGCTGCTCGAAATTGCTTGAATTATCGTCTCTAACGCTTGCATTGCTCGGCAAATTCTAGCAAAGGGATCACAGCGATCAAAGCATAAATTGTGTTCGATCGCATGGAAAATCGAAGGTTACTCTTCGGCATCTGGCACATATTGAATCAAATCCGCAGGCGTACAGTTCAGCGCATCGCAAAGTTTCGCCAGTGTTTCACCACCGATCGCAGGCATATCATCTGCATTCTTCAGCTTCGAGATGCTAACCGGGTGCATTCCAACAACTTGGGAAAGCGCTTGATTTGTTATTTTGCGGTCTGCCATGACCACCCGTAATCGCCAACGAATCTTTCCCACTTGCACTCAGACTAAATAGAGCTTGACCTAGAAAATTTGAAATTGTGTAAGCGATGGGCTATTTAGTCTTAGCGTTTTACGCTATAGTTAAAGCCTAAGAATCTAAGATTCAGTTGCAAGCCCCGCCAAGAGTCTGCAACTGCATTGCCCCAAATGAGGTAAATAAATCATGCCATACAACGCTGAGTTTAATGATTCTGCGGCCCACGATCGTGTGTGTTCCTATCGAGAGCGATTTTTGACAAATTGGGCGATGCCTTTGGCTCACGCGAACGTGTCCGTCTGTCTTTTGCCGAATATGCAGCGCGTGATTGTTGAACGATTCCGCACTCGCACCGACGCAGATGGACATTTACGAGTGTTGCGTCAGATGATCCAAGGTGAGAATTCATTGTGGTGTTCGATCGTGAAGAAAGCGAAAGTTTTTCAAGCGTAGATTGCACGTAATTCGTAGTTTTGAGACATTAGCTCGTCTGTTTCTAATGCCTAGCTCTAGTCGCCTATTCTCGAAATATACTGTTACATTTGGCACGGTTAAACGGTAGAATAACCGGGCTACACATTGTTTCGTGAAAAGAATTACGTGCAAGTTTATCCGAATCCGTCTACCCCGGTGACAGACGCTTTTGTTCGTCAAGATCTACCCTTTACTCTCAAAGATGTGCGATCGGCAATTCCCGATCGTTGCTTTCAACCTTCGACCGCTCGATCCCTAGCTTATTTCTTCCTCGATCTCGGCATCATTGCAGGACTGATTGCGATCGCAGCTTATCTTGATTCCTGGCTATTTTTCCCGATTTTTTGGTTTGCTCAAGGCACAATGTTTTGGGCATTGTTTGTAGTTGGGCATGACTGCGGACATGGCTCATTTTCTCAACACAAATGGCTGAACAATCTGATCGGGCATTTGTCACACTCTCCGATTTTGGTTCCGTTTCACGGTTGGAGAATTAGCCATCGCACTCACCACGCCAATACTGGCAATATTGATACCGACGAAAGCTGGTATCCAATTACAGAGACGAAGTATGCAGAAATGGGATTTTTAGAAAAGACGATGCGGTTTTATTTACCGTTACTGGCTTATCCCCTGTATTTGTTTCGTCGATCGCCCGGTAAACAAGGCTCTCACTTCATGCCAAGTAGCCCTTTGTTTAAACCCTCTGAGCGCAATGATGTTCTTGTTAGTAGTGTTTGCTGGCTGTTGATGGTTGCATTTCTCGCAGCGTTAACCATTCAGTTCGGGTTTCTATTTCTGCTGAAATACTATCTTGGCGGTTACGTTGTATTTGTAATTTGGTTGGATCTAGTGACCTTCCTCCATCACACCGAAGATGATATTCCCTGGTATCGGGGTGAAGATTGGTACTTCCTTAAAGGTGCGTTGTCTACGATCGATCGTGATTACGGTATTTTTAATCCCATTCATCACGACATTGGCACGCATGTTGCTCACCATATCTTCTCAAATATGCCGCATTACCGCTTAAAAGAGGCAACAGAAGCCATTAAGCCTGTCCTCGGTGGATATTACCGCAAGTCAAATGAGCCGATTTGGAAAAGCTTTTTCAAATCCTACTTTGCTTGTCATTTTGTGGCTGACACCGAATCGAAAATCTACTACCAATCGCCACATAACCGATAAATCAAGCCGTGCTTGAGAACTCCAGTTTTTCATAAAATTGGAGTTCTCAATCTTTTGTAGATTCATCCTCTTCGTTCATGTCGATTAAGCCCTCTTCAACGGCTGTTTCGAGCAGAAACCGTTTTGCCAAGCGATCGTACACTCCTGCCCCCATAAACTGCGGAAACTTGTGTGATCGACTGTAGACCCAGACCAAATTCCCTTTCTCAAAAATCCGAACGTCCTGAAACCACTTACACTCTGGCATCTGCAACTTTGCAAATTCGAGAGCATCAATCCAGCGATCGAACTCACGATCGACATTGCGTGTAACAACTCTAAACACCGTTCTATCCTTGTGAACCCTAACTCTAGAATAAAGGAAGCGTTCAGAAGTTTGTATGTCCGATTGGATTCCGCAGTTAACTCAAGATGGCTCTTATACCTTTTTCTCTGAGGAGTTTGGGGAAGCGTTTCACAGCTATCAAGGCGCAAAAACCGAAGCCTTTCAAAAATTCTCAGACGCGATCGACCTGCAACAGAGAGCACAGCAATCTCAAATCAAACTCTTAGATGTTTGCTATGGATTAGGCTATAACACCGCAGCCGGAATCGAGGTAATCAAAAAAGTTAATTCAACTTGCAACATTGAAATTTACGCTTTAGAACTCGATCCAACAGTGCCTCTTGGATCAGTTACACCGCAATTATTGCAATACTGGTCAAAACCCGTTCAAGAAATTCTAGAAACACTTGCAAAACAGCATTACTATCAGCACGAGCATCTCAAAGCACAATTGCTTATTGGTGATGCAAGACAAACAATTCAGCACTTAATTGCATCGAAATTTCAAGCAGATGCCATCTTTTTTGACCCATTCTCACCGCGTCGCTGTCCCCAACTTTGGACGATCGAATTCTTTCAGCTTGTCGCCCAATGCCTCGCTCCAACTGGAAAACTCGCAACCTATTCGCGATCGGCATCTGTCCGCACTGCCCTAATCGAAGCCGGATTACAAATCGGAACCCTTCCCCTCGGAGCGCTTCACCTGCCGCACGACTGGGCACAAGGCACGATCGCAGCCTGGAACCCTGAAACTCTGCATCCTTTGTCACAAATGGAACAGGAACATCTCAAGACCCGCGCCGCCATTCCTTACCGCGATCGCACCCTCAGCGATTCAGCCGCAGAAATTTTGACCCGGCACGAACAAGAACAGCGATCAAGCACGGTAGAATCAACCTCAAGTTGGCGAAGACGTTGGAACATCAAATGAGCGATCACGTTGGATTTTTGCAGAACTGGCAAGATGCAGTCGTATTTTGGAGCTTTGTGGCAATTACTGTATTTGTCACCTGGCGCATTTTAGTCAGCAAGCCTAACGATTAAACCCCGGTGAGATCGGAGCGTAAAAAATTATTCCTATTTCTAGAAGATACGTAGAATCTGCTAAAGAAATTGAGGGAATCGTGCCTACAATCTAGAGTGCTAGTCAGCGCATGAGTAAAATCTTATGAATCTCAATACCATCGCATCGGGAACATCTACGACTCCATTAACCACGGTTCGCAACAGCCAAAGCTTAACCAGAGAACTACAGCAACGCCTAATCGCGTTAGGCTTTCAACCTGGCCCCGTGGATGGCATTTGGGGCAATATGACTCAGAGCGCTTTTAGTGCATTCGCCACTCGCAATCAGCTTAAAAACAACGAAATCAGCCCCCGTGCGGCGCAACTGCTTCTAGGCCTCCAGCCTCGACCCGCACAACCAACTCCACCTGCACAAGCGAAGCCACCTGCACAAGCGAAGCCACCTGCACAAGCGAAGCCACCTGCACAATCAGCTCCGCCCACACAATCGAAGCCACCCGCACAACCCACCTCACCTACACAACCCACCTCACCTACACAACCAACTCCCCCACAAACCGTTGTGCAACCTCCTGCAACACCAGCGCCTACTCCAACACCGCCTTCCTCTGGGACTCGCCTTGCTCCCCCAAATCAAGCCATCCCGACCGGACTCCGCCTCATTGCAACAGGTGGATTCACCTGGCAGATGTCTCGCATTACTGCCGATCAGCGCCTTACCCGCCAAATTCAGCAGGGACTCGATGCAATGGGACATGCTCCAGGTCCTGTCGATGGACTTTGGGGCGGTAGAACTCAGTCAGCCTATGTTGCTTTCTCTAGAGCTTACGAATTCAACTCCAATGAGCTTTCGCCCACTGCCGCACTGATGTTACTCGAACCTGCAATTCCTCGAATTCCTGTGGTGCGTCCAACTCGATCGCTCAATTCTCAAGATTTTCGCGATGTGGCTCGATCGATTGGTTGTGAAGTTGCCGCAGTTCGAGCCGTTGTTGATGTAGAAGCTGCCGGATCAGGATTTTTGCGCGACGGCAGACCCAAAATCTTGTTTGAGGCGCATTGGTTTTCGGATTTTACCAATGGGCGATTTGACTACAGCGACGATAATATTTCCAGCCCGGTCTGGAATCGTAGTTTGTACATTGGTGGAGCCGGAGAATGGGATCGCATTTATCGAGCAGCGAATCTGAATCGGGAAGCGGCATTGAAATCTGCTTCTTGGGGTTTGGGTCAGGTGATGGGCTTCAATCACGCTCAGGCGGGCTACCGGGATGTGGAATCTTTTGTGCGCGATATGCACGAAAGCGAAGGCAAGCAGTTAGCAGCAATGTTCAATTTTATTAAAAGCAATCGGCTCGATCGCTTTTTGATTAGCCGCGATTGGGCAGGATTTGCGCTCCGGTACAACGGCGAAAGTTACCGTGTAAATCGCTACGATGAAAAGCTGGCAGATGCCTATAATTACTGGTTGAAAGTGGCGTAGTCATTGCTCTCTCTCATAAAGACGCGATGCATCGCGTCTTTACGAGACACTCTACAGCACGATCGCACAGCCATCCGCTCTCGACTCTGAACCTGCAATTAAGACATGCTTAGACTTTAAAATCATCTGTCCTCGACCAAATGCACTCGGTTCCGCAGTCAGTTGAATCTGATGATTGCGATCGGACAGTGCGATCGCGGCATCTGGGGCTACAGTTTGCTCTAACAACACTTGATTGTTTGCTATCCATCGCCAGCGAGGAGCATCCAGCGCAGCTTGGGGATTCATACCATAGTCCACTAAGTTCACGACCATCTGTAAATGTCCTTGAGGCTGCATAAATCCGCCCATCACACCAAACGCACCGAGTGGCTGATCTCCCACGCTGAGAAATCCTGGAATAATCGTGTGATAGGGACGCTTACTCGGTGCAACTTGATTCGGATGCCCCGCTTCGGTTGAAAAGGCGTTGCCGCGATTGTGAAGAGCAATTCCAGTATCGGGAATGAGGATACCGCTACCAAATCCCTCGTAGTTAGACTGAATGAATGACACCATTAAGTCCTCGTCTGCTGCGGCTAGATAAACCGTTCCACCTTTGGGAAATCCTGAGCGAATTGATGTTAATGCAGTTTGACTAATCAAGTGTCGTCGCTCAGATGCGTAAGCTTTATCCAGTAAGTCGGCTACAGCAACTTGCATTGTTCGGGGATCGCTGACATGACGATCGACCTCAACATACGCTAACTTCATCGCTTCGATTTGCAAATGGAAGCTTTCGACCGAATCCCGCGGATATTGCGATAAATCAAAGCCTTCTAGAATGTTCAATGCAATCAATGTTGCAATGCCGTGAGTGTTAGGCGGAATTTCCCAGACTGTCACACCCCGATAGTTAGTTGAAATTGGATCAACCCAATCCGCTTGATGTGTTGCGAAATCCTGACGATCGAGAAATCCTCCGGTCTGTTCTGCAAACTGGGCGATCGCGTCTGCAAGTTCACCTTGATAGAATGCTTCACCTTGGGAGCTAGCAATCGATCGCAAGGTTTTTGCATGAGCAGGACTGCGCCAAATCTCGCCCACACGCGGAGCGCGACCACCAGGAAAAAACACAGCTTTAAAGGGTTGGAATTCTGCACCTGTGAGCGGTAGAAAGGTTTGTTCGGCTCGCTTCCAAGCGCGGGCAACTTCCGGCGAGACGGGAAATCCTTGTTCTGCATAGTGGATTGCAGGCTCAAACAATTGCTCAAACGGCAGCTTTCCCCAACGTTGGGAGAGCGATCGCCAAGCCGAAACAGCACCTGGAACTGTGACTGTTGCCCAACCTAACTGCGGCATCTTCGGAGCTTCGAGTAAGGTTTGAACAGGTAAATTCTGCGGGCTTCTACCCGATGCGTTTAATCCATGTAGCTTGCCATCCCAAACTAGCGCGAACGCATCAGAGCCAATCCCGTTTGAAGTCGGTTCCACCACAGTCAGCGCGATCGCAACTGCGATCGCAGCATCAGCAGCATTCCCGCCCGCAAGTAGCATTTGTATTCCAGCTAACGTTGCTAAAGGCTGACTGGTCGCAACTGCTCCTCTACTTCCCAGCATTACCCGACGCTTCGCTGCGTAAGGATAGCGGTCAATCTGCTGATTGGCAGAGAATCCCTCCCAAGAATTAGTCTTCAAGACGTACTCCTTTCTACTCCTTTAGACACTGTTAGGCGCAAAGTACATTATTTACTCTACTGATAGTTTACGGTGCGACTGATACATGATTCAAATTATGAGGCACTCCATGTTTTGGGAGTCTGCCAAATCGATTCGATTGATCTTATTCAGTCGGTTGCGATTCCTGACGCAAACTTAAACAGTTTTTCATCCTCTGAATTGCAGTTTTTAGCTCGAAATTCGAGCAAGTTTGTGTTGGCAACTTAGACAATCACGGAAGTAAGCTATGAGTTCTGTTCACGCAAAAGTTGAAGCAACGGATCAGTCATTTCATTTGGAAGGATACGAGAAGATCGAGTTTAATTTGGATCTCATCCAGGGTTTGTTTGAAGTTGGAAATTCCGCTTTGGCAGATAACTACCGCACTTTAGGACGCTGTCTAGCAGTGGTGGATCACAATGTCGATCGTCTCTATGGCGAACAGTTGCGATCGTATTTCGAGTATTACGAAATCGATTTAACGGTATTTGCGATCGAGATTACTGAACCAGAGAAAACGATCGACACTTTCTTAAAAATCACGGATGCTTTCTGCGATTTTAATCTCAAGCGTAAAGAGCCAGTTCTAGTCATTGGTGGCGGATTGGTTTTAGATGTTGCAGGGTTTGCTTGTTCTTCTTATCGCAGAAGCACAAACTATATCCGAGTTCCTTCAACTTTAATTGGGTTGATTGATGCGGGTGTTGCGATTAAAGTCGCCGTCAATCATGGCAAGTTAAAGAATCGTCTCGGTGCTTATCATCCGCCTAAGCAAGTCATTCTTGATTTCTCGTTCTTGAAGACCTTGCCTGTGGATCAGATCCGAAATGGTATGGCAGAGTTAGTTAAAATTGCCGTTGTTTCTAACGCTGAAGTGTTTGAGTTGTTAGAGCAATATGGTGAAGAGTTGCTGTATAACCACTTCGGTTTTGTGGGTGATGCTGCGGATCTCAAACAAATCGGACATCGCGTGAACTATGAGTCAATCAAAACAATGCTGGAGCTAGAGGCTCCGAATCTGCATGAATTGATGCTCGATCGCGTGATTGCTTATGGTCACACTTGGAGTCCAACGCTAGAATTAGCTCCACAAGTTCCACTGTTACATGGTCATGCCGTGAACATTGATATGGCGCTTTCGGCGACTATTGCTGAAAAACGTGGTTATATCTCTGCGGTGGATCGCGATCGTATTCTCGGTTTGATGAGTCGGTTGGGCTTGGCACTCGATCATCCAATGATGGAGATTGACTTGATGTGGAAAGCAACTCAATCGATTATGCTGACCCGTGATGGATTGCTCAGAGCCGCAATGCCGCGTCCGATCGGAACTTGCTACTTTGTGAATGATTTGACCCGGGATGAGCTAGAAAGCGCGATCGCAGATCACAAACGTCTATGTGCGGACTATCCTCGTGCTGGAGCAGGCATTGATGCCTATGTAGCGAACAGTGAGCTGGTGGGGAGTGCAAACTAGATGACCACAGCCACTCCGACTGCAGCACGTCCCGTTACGCCGCTTGGAATTTTGACGGCTCATCTGCAAACTGCACTCAAGCAACTCCAACACGCTGAAGATGCCACAGAATCCGTGCAGAAAGCATTGGAACTGGCGATCGGGCTAGAAGAGTATGTCAATGCTTGTACGACACCTGAATCGAAAGATTTGAGCGCAATTGCTAGGAAAACCCAGGGTGAGCCTTGGGATCAGCGCTTTTCGGATGGTGAAACAGTGCGCCATCTAGAGCAGGAAATGCTATCGGGTCATGTTGAAGGACAGTTTCTTAAAATGTTGGTTCACATGGCTCATGCTCGTCGCATTTTGGATATCGGAATGTTTACCGGATATTCTGCATTAGCAATGGCGGAAGCATTACCCATTGATGGTGTTCTCGTTGCTTGCGAAGTCGATGAGTATGTTGCAAGTTTTGCTCAGGAGCTATTTGATCAGTCGTTGCATGGTGCAAAGATTCAGATTAAGTTAGCCCCAGCGATCGACACCCTCAAAGAACTTGTAAGTCAAGGCGAGGTGTTTGACTTCATGTTTATCGATGCCGATAAGCGGGAATATGTGCAGTATTTTCAATTGCTGCTCGATTCCGGATTGTTAGCACCGAATGGCTTTATCTGCGTGGACAATACCCTGCTTCAAGGACAGCCTTATTTGACTGAACGATCGGCGAATGGAGCGGCGATCGCTGAGTTTAATCAGGTCGTTGCAGAGGATGCGCGAGTTGAACAAGTGTTAGTTCCCTTGCGCGATGGTGTGACGCTGATTCGACGGGTTTAGGAAGTTCCTGTTTTCTCTTTCCCCCTCTTCTAAGGTATTGCTGTGCAAAGATGGTTTTCGCTGCGTTGCAGTCGGATAGCTGCCCCCTAAATCCCCCACTCGTGGGGGACTTTGAGTGGAGTAAAGCTCTTGATTGCTACAGCACTTTTGTCCTGATCAAATTTGAGTCTGTTTTTGAGCAAGGATTCATGCAGGAGCAGGCTTGTTTGATTACTTCAAAGTCCCCCACGAGTGGGGGATTTAGGGGGCAATTAGCCGCTTAGAACGAAGCGACAATTTGCATCTACATCGTAGTTTCTGGCTTTAGAAGAGGGGAAACTTTAATTTATGGCTATTGCTTATGCTAAGTTCGCAATCGTTTCAGTCTAAGTTCAAAGCAGCACTACAGAACATCCTAACGCTGACATTGCTGCTGATTGCTCTACCAATTAACCTCACGATCGCTCTATGTGCCTGGATCGTTGGCAAGTTTCAGCAGTCGTCTACTCCGCAATCTGATTCACCAAAACGCATCTTGATTACGGGCGGCAAAATGACCAAAGCCTTGCAGCTTGCGCGATCGTTTCATGCGGCAGGTCATTGGGTTGTTTTAATTGAAACTCAGAAATACTGGCTTACTGGGCATCAGTTTTCTAATTCGGTCGATCGCTTCTACACTGTTCCTGCACCGAAGCAAGACCCAGAAGCCTTTGTTCAAGCGTTGCTGAACATTGTACAGCGAGAAAACATTGATGTTGTTGTTCCAGTGACTAGCCCTGTTGAAAGCTATTACTGTTCACTTGCAAAACCTGCATTATCAAAACATTGTGAAGTATTGCACTTTGATGTAGGAATCACTCAGCTATTGGATGACAAGTTTGAACTCAGTCAGAAGGCTCGATCGCTCGGTCTCACGGCTCCGAAAACATACCGCATCACCGATCCGCAGCAAGTTTTAGATTTTGACTTTGACTCCAGCCAGTACATTCTCAAAAGCATTGCTTACGATTCGGTACATCGCTTGGATATGACCAAGTATCCATTGGCATCCAAAGAAGCAATGGCAGCACATCTCGCAACATTGCCCATCAGCGAAGAGAGTCCTTGGATTCTGCAAGAGTTCATCACTGGGCAAGAGTATTGTACGCATAGCACTGTGCGCGATGGTGAAGTGCGCTTACATTGTTGTGCGAAGTCTTCTGCATTTCAGGTGAACTATGAGCAGATTGATCATCCTGCGATTCAGGCTTGGGTGACTACATTTGTAAAAGCGTTGAATCTCACCGGACAAATTTCGTTTGATTTCATTGAACGATCGACCGGAGAAGTGTATGCGATCGAATGTAATCCTAGAACACATTCTGCAATTACAATGTTCTACAATCATCCCGATGTAGCAAAAGCCTATTTGGGAGAATCGATCGCCGTAGAACCGATTCAGCCGCTTCCGAGCAGTAAACCCACCTACTGGACATATCACGAGGTCTGGAGACTGATCACCGCCGGATCTTGGAGGCGCTTCCAGGAGCGCCTCAGTGTGATTTTGAATGGAAAAGATGCTATGCTTCAAGCCTCTGATCCAATTCCCTTTTTGATGGTGCATCACTGGCAGATTCCATTATTGCTATTGAATAACTTACGTAAGCTCAAAGGCTGGATACGAATTGACTTCAACATTGGTAAATTAGTTGAACCTGGTGGAGATTAATGAACTTAAATCGGATTCATCAAGGGATTGTCAGTCTGATTGAACCGATTCCAACGGGAGCATCTGAGCTACAAACGATTAGCATTCTTGAGCGCGGCGCAATCCGGATTGGCAATGCGATCGCTGGAATGCTGCGATCGTCACTCCGAGGCGCACCGATGAACTGGGACCCGTGGATTCTTAAAGATGGCGATCGCTATCTGATGTTCTATCTACAAGGAGTCGAAGGTCAAACGCCCTGGTGGTCAGTGAGCAACCTATGTGGTGCAGTGTCCAAAGACTTGTATCACTGGGACGATTTAGGCATTCTACTGGCACCTGATCCAAACCATGCTTGGGAATCGGGCAGAATTTCCGCAGGTCATACCCTAAAAGAAAATGGAACATACTATCTGTTCTATTCAGCAGGCGGCAGAGAAGGGCGAGAACTCAAAAGTGAAGGCATTGGACTTGCAACTTCAACCGATGGCATTCACTGGGAACGCCAGTACAAGCATTTTCCCTTAATCCCGGACGAGGATGATCCTGATTATGGTCGCTGCAATTGGTCAAACCATTTTCACTGGCGTGATCCTTACATCTTCAAAGATCCTGACTCTGGTAAATATTTTATGTTTACCTGTGCAAGCTCCAAAACGCCCGGAGACTTTCAAGGCTGTGTGGGCGTAGCCGTTTCCGATACTATTGACGGCGAATATCAACTGCTTCCTCCCGTACTTGTTGCACCTCCCAATGCAAAAAACTGGGGCTTCTATCACCTTGAACGTCCCCAAGTGATTTATCAAAATAATCAATATCACTTATTTTTCTCTTGTTTTCGGATGTTTCAAAATCAGAAATGGCTGCACAAACATCCACGCGGGCGCATTACGAATTCTTCGTTGCATTGGTATGTGAGCGATCGCATCACAGGTCAATTTCTTCCAGTTGAGCAAAATCAATCGATCGTTCCCGGCAGCGAAACCAGCGGACTCTACGGAACTAACCTGCTCGAAACCGAGACTCCTGATGAATACATCGGCTACGGCTGGTATCACCGTCTTCATGTCCTCGAAGTCTCGCCCCGCTATCGAATTCTCTGGACGGGAAACGGCTACGAAATGCGACGCGCTAATCCCTCCGGTCTTCAGTTTCCGCGCTCGATCTCGTCCGGAACACTCACCGCAGCCAGTGAATCATAAAGTAAGAGGACATTGCCTAAATCGTTTCAGTCCAGGCAATGACGCGCTATGAGAACCAATGCTTTGATTGTGTCTGGAGTCGTGGTTTTGACTGCTGCTGTGAGTTCGGCGATCGCGGCTGTCACTTATCTGCGTCCCCAACCCCAACCGACCCCCTTCCAAATAGAACAGCCCGCCCCTTCGACTCCACCTGCAACCAGTGAGAAACTCAATCCTCCGGTTGCGGCTTCTCCTGCTCCTGCTGCAAGTCCTAATCCTAACCGTTTACCGATCGCGCTTGTAGACGAATCCACGCAGTCTTCAGACTTCGCGAAATTCCTCGATCGCACTCGTCAAGCGGTGCGAGATCGCGATGCCCAATATATTCGCAGCATCGTGACTCCAGAAACCAAATTTAGCTTTGGGGCACAGCGATCGATTGATTATCTCAATCCAGAAAACCCCAATTCATCATTCTGGACATCGCTTGAAAAAGCTCTCTCGCTGGGTTGCTCTGAAGAAAGTTACGGCTACTCTTGCCCGACCGTGTTTCAGCAATTTGACAACGCAATTAAAAAGAATCCCCCAGCAAACCTCGATGCGTTTTCTGCGATCGTTGTGGTCGGTGAAACTGTGAATGTGCGATCGCAGCCCAATACAAATTCAGCCGCGATCGCAACTCTAACAAACGAGATTGTGAAATACGACACAACCACCTTTCAAAACGCCTCCGATGCGGAGAAATCCAGCACAATGAGGCTCGACAATCCTAACGGTTGGACACCTGTAATTTTGTCTGATAATCGACGTGGATTCGTTGCCAGCCGCTATGCTTACAGTCCTGTTGGATACCGAGTTTTATTCAGCAAAGCCAGTGGTGAATGGAAGATGCAGGCTTTTGTCACTGGAGATTAAAGGAGGTTGGAAGCGCTGCTTAATTTGCGGCGGCGATCGACGGCAGGATATTGTAGCTTCACTGGCGATTTGTCTTAATCGCTTTGGCGATGTCCGTCAGGATAGATCGTAAACGCATCGACGATCGCGCCTGTGAGATCGAGATCCGTTGAGCGTGATAAGTTCGTCCCGCTCAAATTTGCACCATTCAGATTCGCTTGCTTCAGGTTTGCTCGACTTAGATCTGCCTGTCTCAAATTGGCGTTGCTGAGGTCAGCATTTACCAAATTTGCGCCACTTAAATTTGCTCTGCTCAAATTTGCGTCATTCAAACTCGCCAAACTCAGATCGGCTCTCAGAAGTGCCGCATCCTCCAAATCTGCATCATCCAAATTCACTTGGTGTAATTGAGCATCACTAAGTTCGGCGCTTTTAAGCTGCGTTGAACTCAAGTTTGCTTGATGTAAATTGGCATAAGGTAAGTACGCACGATTTAAGCAACTGCCAGCTAGATTAATTCTGACTAACCTTGCTTCAAAAAAGTTAGCTTGCTCTAAGTTACAGTTCTCAAATTCTCGTTCTCCCTGGTTGTATCTTGCAATCAAAACCTCAGCCGCGATCGTCTCCATTGTTCTAGACTCTGCTTGTCGCATACGCCTCATATAGAAACGTAAAGAATATTTCTGACAAGTTAAGAATACTTAACATTTTCTTTAGGGATCGCTCAGTGATTTTAGGGGGAATGGGGTGTCTCGTTTCCTTTTCAGCCCTCTCCTCCCTACCCACTCTCTACTCCTTTCAGCGTTTACCAATCAAACAAGATCACTACATATGAATTTGTTTTCCGGATAGTCAGCTCTCCGCCCTGATCTCATGTCAATATCAGAAACAGTACGCAGTCTAAAAATTAGCTATGCCGGACTTGCAAGTGTCGATCGCTGAACACTATCACGAACGCACCAAATACGACCCGCAAACGATTCACACCAAAAGTCAAGCGCTGAACTGGGAAGAGCAGCCAATCCCGTTCAAGTCCTACAAGTTTGGAGCCTCGATCGACCTGAAGCCTTATCTCAGTGAAGAATCGAAAGACGATTGGTGGCAGCGGCTTTCTAAACTGCTTGTCTGTAGCTACGGTCTGACGGGTGCGATTCCCACCAATGGAGAGCCGCATTATCTACGATCGTCTCCTTCTGCGGGGGGACTGTATCCGGCTGAAGTCTACCTAATTTCTCGCGGAACCCCGGACTTGCCTGCTGGGCTTTACAACTATCAAGCAAAAACCCATACCTTACTGCATTTTTGGGAGGCGGAGGTCTGGAACTCGCTTCAGTCGGCGTGTTTTTGGAATCCGGCTTTAGAGCAGACCCAATTTGCGATCGTGCTGTCTGCGGTGTTTTTTCGCTCAGCTTGGCGCTATCAAGATCGGGCGTATCGGCGGATTTTTCTCGACACTGGACACTTAATTGGAAACATTGAGCTTGCTTGCGCCATGACGGATTTTCGTCCGCATTTGATTGGCGGATTTGCGGATGAAGCGATCAATCAATTGTTATACTTCGATGCAGAACAAGAAGGTGCGATCGCAGTGTTACCGATCGCTGACTTATCCAAAGTTCGAGAACACCTGCCGCTGGCTCGAACCGCACTTCCGACTGCACCGCAGCTAGACTATCCCAGGATTCCCGATGGTGGATTGCTGAGTTATTTTCACCAAGCGACTCAAATTCCCTACAATGCCAATGCAAAAGTAAACTGGACTGTTCCCGAATCTGAGGAACATTCGGATAAATACAATTTTCCGTTTTGTTTGAAAGTTTCGACCGTTTGCAATCCAATTCACTGGGATACAAACTTACGCGGACTTGAGCAAACAATGATTCACCGTCGATCAACCCGTGCGTTTAGCGGTGAACCTCTGCTGCTTGAAGAACTCAACGCGATTCTAGATTTTGCTTATCAACCCCAGCATTACATTGATCAACATCTCGATCGTTCTCCCGATTATTTCGATTTGAACTTAGTTGAAACCTTTGTTGCCGTTTCGGGTGTCACTAACCTCGAAGATGGTTGTTATTACTATGCTCCTAGAGCGCAAGAGCTTCGTCAGATTCGATTTAAGAACTTCCGACGTGAACTGCATTTTCTGTGTCTAGGTCAAGATTTGGGGCGGGATGCAAGCGCGATCGTGTTTCACACCGCAGATTTGAAGAAAGCGATCGAGCAGTATGGCGATCGAGTTTACCGTTATCTACACATGGATGCGGGACATTTAGGACAGCGCATGAACTTAGCTGCGATTCATTTAGGGCTCGGCGCAAGTGGCATTGGAGGATTCTTTGATGATCAAGTCAATGAAGTCTTGGGGATTCCACAAGATGAGGCAGTTTTGTACATTACGACGTTGGGTCGATCGAGACAACGGTAGAACAGGACGATTGAGAGTCAAAATGCTTGAGCAGTTGGGGCTTCCGGCTGGACAGTCGATCGAGACAACGGTAGAACAGGACGATTGAGAGAGTACCTTTCAGTTGTGGCAGCTTGGAGATCAACGAAACAGGAGCGCAGAAGCTATGAGCAGTAAATCTACTGAAGTTCAAAGCATTGAAGAAATTGCTCGACAAGCTCATTCAGGAGTATAGGTCTCTGAGCATTTCACAAATCAGTTTCAGGTCAAACAACATATCAGCATTGCTTTTCCACCTGAGTTGCTAAAAAGGATTGACGCAGACTGTCAATGGCAAAAGATTACTCCTCAAGATTGGATCAAAATAGTTTGTGCTGAGAAGATTGCTCAGATTCAAGCGGGTACAGAATCGAACAGTGTCTAGCAATGAGCAGGAAAACTTTACTAATCAGGCTGTAAAATAAATCCCTGCCGAATTGCATCCTGAATTAAATTCTCTACAAACTCACCTAACACGGAAGAACCGATCGCAACCGGAGCCATCCGATGCCTCACTTTCTCCACCGTTACGCCTGCCTTTCTCCAAGTGCCGCCCTCGGTGTAGTAATTGTGCAATAACGGTTGGAGTCGATCGAGCGCCGTCGCAAACTGAGCATCTAGGGTTTCTTTCGCCTCAAACTCTTCCCAGAGCGATCGCAGTTCCGCTCCTAAATTCTCTGGCAACATTCCAAACAAGCGATCGGCGGCTTTCTCTTCGCGTTCGGCTTGGTCTTGCAGCGCGATCGTGTCATAGCAAAACGTATCTCCGGCATCGATTTCAACTAAATCGTGAATCAGCACCATTTTGAGAACGCGCAGTAAATCGACTTGCGGATCAGCATATTCGGCAAGCACGATCGCCATCATCGCCAGATGCCAGGAATGCTCTGCATCATTCTCGCGCCTCGATTTGTCCATCAGGATTGTTTGTCGTAAAACGTGCTTGAGCTTGTCAATTTCAACGATGAATTGGATTTGCGCTTGCAGTCTTGTAGTAGTCAGTTGCATGAAAAATCTCTCAGTGCTAAACTTGCGGTCAAACGCTACAGGTAGCGTAGAATAAACAAATCAAATCCTACTCACGGCGTATCTAGAAATTCATTCTGTCGCTAGAATAGGTGTATCAGTAGAGAGTGATCATGAACGTTCCTCGCCTGCATCCAGACACGATCGAACAAGTCAAACAACGCGCTGATATTGTCGATGTCGTTTCGGAACACGTTGTCCTGAAGAAGCAGGGCAAGGATTTTGTCGGCTTGTGTCCGTTTCATGATGACAAATCTCCGAGCTTTACGGTGAGTCCGAGCAAACAGTTTTATTACTGCTTTAGCTGTGGAGCAGGGGGCAATACAATCAAGTTTCTCATGGAGTTGGGCAAACGCAATTTTAGCGAAGTTGTCTTAGAACTGGCGAATAAGTACCAAGTTCCAGTACAAACGCTACAAGCTGAGGATCGTCAGGAATTCCAGCGTCAACAATCGGTGAGAGAACAGCTATACGAAATTTTGGCGATCGCAGCCAAATTCTACGAACACGCCTTACAACAGTCCCACGGCGCGGAAGCGCTCTCCTATCTGAAGCGCGATCGCAAACTTTCCCCGGAAACGATTCAACAATTCCAACTCGGTTTTGCTCCTGCTGGATGGGAAACGTTGTCTAAGTATTTAGTCGAACAAAAGCGCTATCCGGTTGTGATGGTGGAAAAAGCCGGATTGTTGATTCCGCGCAAAAATGGTGAGGGATATTACGATCGCTTCCGTAACCGTTTAATGGTTCCAATTCATGATTCTCAAGGTCGCGTGATTGGATTCGGTGGAAGAACTTTAAGCGACGAACAGCCGAAGTATCTGAACTCTCCTGAAACGGATTTATTCGACAAAGGGAAGACGCTTTTTGGATTGGATAAAGCGAAGAGCGCGATCGCGAAACAAGACCAAGCCGTTGTAGTTGAAGGCTATTTCGATGTGATTGCGCTTCATACGGCTGGAATTACGAATGCAGTGGCTTCACTTGGAACAGCCTTAAGTGTGGCTCAAGTGAAACAACTTTTGCGCTTTACTGAATCCAAGCGAATTGTGTTTAACTTTGATGCCGATCGCGCAGGAGTCCAAGCAGCAGAACGAGCGATCGGAGAAATTGCAAATCTCGCCTATCAAGGAGAAGTTCAGCTTCGGATCTTGAACACTCCCGATGGTAAAGATCCGGATGACTATCTTAAGCATCATTCAGCACAAGACTATCAAGCCTTGCTCGATCGCGCCCCACTTTGGCTAGATTGGCAGATTGAACAAGCAATACTGCATCAAGACCTGAAACAATCTGATCAGTTCCAGCAAGCAGTGATGGCGATCGTGTCTCTGCTTGGAAATCTGCCGAATCCCTCGCTGCGAACGCATTACATTCATTACTGTGCAGAACTCTTGAGTCAGGGCAACAGTCGGTTAGCTCGGCAAATTGAAGAAAACTTACGGCTGCAAGTTCGGGGGCAACGGTGGCATGGTCGATCGCAAAAATGGCAAACTCCGGGGGATCGCAACCTACTCGAAGAATGTGAATCTCAGCTATTGCGCCTCTACCTTCATGCGCCGGAATGTCGCGTTCAAATTAGAGCCGCGATCGATGCTCAAGATCTCGAATTTAGCCTGTCACACCATCGCTTTCTCTGGCGGCAAATTTGCGAGATCGAGCAAGACAATCTCGATTGTGATTTGTTTGAGCAACTGCGCGATCGGACTCACGACTTTCCTCGCGAAATGTCTCAGGTCTATTCACTGTTTGAACTCGACGAGAAGACCAAGCGCGACATTCTCAGAGCGCCACTTGTGATTCGATCGGCAACGGCTGGAATTGAGCGCGTCATGTGCGAAAAACGCTATCGGCACTTCCTTGATCTTTGGGAAAAAACAGATCTCAGCACCACGCCCGATCTGGGACAGTTCTATCAACAAAAAGCCTATGTTGAGAAACAGCGAATTACAGAACTCGATCGTCTGCGTCAAGTGAGTTTTGTTGACCTGGTACAAGCACCGATCGCGGTCGATTAAGCTTGATCGAGTCGAATTGCTTGTTCTAACGCAGCCTTTTCTCTGGCTCGATCGACAAACGGCTGTAACTCGGATAGCTCTCGTCGCGTCAGGACTTGTAAGTTTGCGATCGACATTCCTCGCATGAGTAGCTCAACACACCAAGTTTGAAACGCTTGTTCGATCGTGGGCGGTTTCAAAATGCCCTCTGTGAGACTATTCCAGCGCTGCAACAAATCTGCTTCGGTGATCGGCTGACCGCTCGAATTAAGAAACATCGCTGACGAAACATCTTTGCGGCTTTTAAGCCATTGAGTCAGCGGATTTTTTGTATATGAACCGTAACGCTTTCCTAAAATCCACTGATTGAGCGGACGAACAAACTCTTGAGAAAGCTGTAACTGTTGTTGGTGTCGAGTCGAGGAATAGTCCGATCGTCTTAGCTGCACCAATTCACCCGCACTCAGTCCCGCCCCAAATAAAACATACGCGATCGCATAGTCTTGCAATCCTCGCTTTTTAGCACGTTGAAAAATCGAATGCACCATATCAGCGCTCAAATCCCGAACTCCTGAAGGAATCGACTGGGAAGGCTGAAGCGCCCCTTGTAAAAACAACGTGACAAGGTTCGACACGAATTCTTCTCGGCTCTGCCAAAGTTCGTGAAATTCGCTAGTGAACTCAATCACGGCATACCCTAGCAGCATTCCATTCAGCAAGCTTGCAAGCGTCTCCGCAGGCAGATTTGGCTGCATTTGACGACGCTGAATCATCTGATCAAAATACTCCGCCACATAGCGATTCGCCTGAGTCAGACCCCGCCCCAACGCTTTGCGATTCTCAGCCGGATATTGCCCTGCTTCTCCGACCACCGATCGCACCATTTCGGGAACTCGCTCCAAGGCTTCTAGACAAGTTGTGGCATATTCTTTCAGCGCTTGATCAATGTAATCTGCTTGATCGGCTTGTTGTACCAGCGTTTGACCCAGTTCTGTAAACACCGCCGCTTCCTCGATCGCGGCTAACAGCAATCCATGTTTATTACCAAAATGCCGAAACAGCGTGACTTCGTTGACCTCTGCTAATTCAGCGATCTGTTTGGTCGTCGTCTCGGTGACACCGTGAGCCGTAAATAGCTCCAGTGCCGCTTGAATCAGCCTTTGGCGAGTGGTCATTCGAGGAGTAGGCATAAATAATGCAAGTGCTACTTGCAGAAAAGCTCATCCGTTGTTAGGCTACAGATGCAAGCGGCACTTGCAAATGCGTTTCTCAACTGTAACGGATTTCGTCAAAAGTTGAAAATGCAACTTGAGATCGGACTGAATCAAGACCGATCGTTGTCAACTTAGTAAAGGATTTTCATGACTTCTAATTCTATTCAAGCCGACTCCGAACAAGCTCTCAAACTGGAGTGGACGAACGTTGCGTTTTTCGGAGCCTTTCACGCTCTGGCACTCACTGCCCCCTGGTTTTTCTCCTGGAAAGCCCTCGGCGTGATGATTTTTTTACATTGGCTATTTGGTAGTATTGGTATCTGTTTAGGTTTTCACCGCCTGCTGACACATCGAAGCTTACAGGTTCCCAAACCTTTGGAATATGCGTTGGCGGTGATTGGAACACTGGCACTACAGGGTGGTGTAATTTTCTGGGTGGCGGGCCATCGGATGCACCACTTGCATACAGAAGATGTAGACAATGATCCCTATTCAGCCAGTCGCGGCTTCTGGTGGAGCCATATGGGATGGGTGCTGTATCCCCGCGATAAGTTTTTTAACTATGAGTCTTATCGACAATTTGCGCCGGATCTGGCTCGTGATCCGTTCTATCGTTGGCTCGATCGCACTGAAGTTTATCTTGCGCTGCAAATTCCGATGGCGATCGTGCTTTATCTATTAGGCGGCTGGTCATTTATTATTTATGGCTTAGTGTTGCGGGCGGTGTTGTTGTGGCATAGCACCTGGTTTATTAACTCGGTCACGCATCTGTTTGGCTATACAAACTATGAAGCAGAGGATAATTCACGCAATCTTTGGTGGGCAGCGTTGATTACCTACGGTGAAGGTTGGCACAACAATCACCATGCTCAGCCGAATGTGGCAAAAGCGGGTCGGAAATGGTGGGAAATTGATGTGACGTGGTGGGCAATTCAGGTGTTGCGATCGCTTGGTTTAGCTCGTCGTGTGGTGATGCCGCCGAATTGAGTTAATTTAATCAGCAGAAAGCCAAAACGCGATCGAGTGCGATCGCGTTTTGATGTTTTTATAGCGGTCGCCAATAGTGTTGCGGTATCGAACGAGACTTAGTGGGCACTCTAACCTTGTTGAGTCGTTGGGTCGAGATCGGGCCAAAAGCATACAGTCAGGATTGACGAGAAAAAGCCATTGCAGCCCTAGACCGAGGTGTGCCAAAGAGCGAAGTGATCCAGATGTTCAACATCAGTCGGGATAGTCTTGAGCGTTGGTTGAAACGGCGCTCAGAGACAGGAAACTTCCAGGCGACTCAAGGCTATCAGCAGGGAGCCAGCCATCGAATTGTCGATCGGGAAGCATTTCGCGCTTTTGTGAAACGGCAGGGTGACAAGACTCAGGCAGAACTCGCGGAACTTTGGCATGACTCAGTGAGCGCCCGCACGATCTCACGGGCTTTAGCGAAGATTGGGTTCACTCGTAAAAAAAGACCTACGGCTATCGCGAACGGGATGAAGTGAAACGAGCGGAATTTCTGCAACAGCTTGCTTTGATTGAACCGTCCCGTCAAGTTTACATCGATGAAGCAGGCCTGGATCAGCGCATCGGACTATGATTACGGTTGGTGTGAAGCGGGAGAGTGATTTGAAGCCCTCAAATCTGGACACCGAGGTGGACGCATCACATGATTGCAGCGTGATGTGAGCGATAACTCCAAGCACGATTCACCGTCGAGGGTGGGCTGAAAGAAGGGGGACGCGCACTTTATGTAGTAGGCAAGTTAGCTGCAATCAACCTTTCAACACTATGTTGCGTCTATAACATTGCAGAGCATTTCAGGTTTAAGCTACTTATATATAGCATCCTAAGAATCAAGGAAATTGCTTTGCTGCCAACAACTATAAATCAGGAGGACTGAAAGGCGCATCTCAATGGCATGAGGCTATAAAACTAGCTTTGCAATGCAAAAGGGATTGAGGAAGAGATTGGTTGTGTATTAGATTAAGTTTCTAGATTATCAAAGCTTGCATGGCTAGGATATACGCATAACTCACGACACTTATTTGCGAAGCAGTAGACGAGCTCACTATAACGATACTAATCTGCAAATTCTCGACCAATCTCAGAGAAACGTAAAGACGACATTAATTTGCGAATAGGAAAGGATCTAAATTTAGCGACATTAATTTGCGAAGATTGGCAAAACCTAGCAAATTAGTCCAAAAACGACATTAATTTGCGAATCACGACATTTAATGTGCGAATGTACAAGTGAGTCAATGGAGCTAAGGGGAGTCGAACCCCTGACCTTCTCAATGCCATTGATAAAGGTCATCTCTTACAAGGCGGTTTACAAGCAAATTTTGGAATTTGCAATAATAACTAGACCAACAGCGAACCATCAAATTTCCTTCAGATAAAGACCTGTTTTGTAAGAATTAGGTGGTAACGGTGGTAACAGTAAATCACAACACCAATAAAATCAATACTTCTGAGCGTTACCACCTTAATCATAGAGGTGGTAGCAGGTGGTAACAGACGTATCTTAATTAGCAGAGCGCAATAACTAAAATCTAGTGGTTGCGAGGGTTTAACAGTGTTACCACCTCGATTTCCTACATGCACGATCGCGCTCAGTTTGGGAACGCTGAACCTGTTCCTTATTCACAGTGGCGATGGAAGAAATCGATTTTTTAATGAATTCTGAACCCGCGATCGCGCCCATGACGATCGAGGCTTTGCTGCTTCTGGTGTTCATGCTTGGGCTAGTAACGTGGGATTTTCTAGCGGAGTAGCAGAATTTACAAGATTAGCCTTTCCCCTATCACTTCTTAGGCACTAACGGGAGCGAACTAGGCTCGCAATCGCTTGCACCAATATCTCCGGGTCAACTGGCTTCGAGAGGTGCTTTTGAAATCCTGTTGTCAGTGCCTGCTGCTCATTTATTTCCCCGGCATAAGCTGTAAGCGCAATCGCCGGAATTTGTCCGCCCTGTTGGGGTGACAACGCTCTCACCTGTTGAATCAGCATATAGCCATTTATCTCAGGCATCCCAATATCGCTCAGCAGCATATCTGGCTTGGATTGAACTAACACCAGCAACGCTTCTGAAGCAGATGCAACCGCTCTCACCTGTGCACCTGCCTGTTCTAAGACAAACGCCTCAAATTCCCGTGTATCCGCATCATCATCCACCACCAAAACTTTGATACCGCCCAAATCAACGTTCTGTGTCGACGATCGTTCCTCTAACCGTGCTTGAGATTGCGTTGACATCAGCGGAAGTCGGACAATGAAGGTTGCTCCTTGTCCTTCTCCAGCGCTGTCCGCTTGAACTGTCCCTCCATGCAGTTCAACCAGGTGTCGGACGATCGCTAATCCTAATCCCAATCCCCCAAATTTTCGGGTTGTTGCCCCATCTGCTTGCCGGAAGTAGTCAAACACATAGGGCAAAAAGTCAGGAGCAATTCCCTGCCCGGTGTCGCTGATCGTAATGCAGGCATCAGAATCAAGGCGCTCCAACCGAATCTTGACCTGGCCTCCTGCCGGAGTGAACTTGACTGCATTCGAGAGCAAATTCCACATCACTTGCTGCAATCGCGTGGCATCCCCCAAAACTGAGCCTGTATCCGATATGAGGGTTGACTCCACTTGAATCGACTTAGCTTCTGCCGCTAATCGTATCGTTTCGATCGCTGCCCGAATTGTTGAAGCAAGATTGACCGGAGCGACATTGAGCGTCAGCTTGCCTTGCAGAATGCGGGATACATCTAGCAGGTCTTCAATCAGTTCTGATTGAAGTTTGGCATTCCGTTCAATCGTTGCTAACGCTTGCGCTGTCTTTGTTTCGTCTAGTTTGCCGTTCTGGAGTAGTTTAGACCAGCCCAGAATTGGATTGAGGGGCGTTCGCAATTCGTGCGACAAGACTGCTAAAAACTCATCCTTGATTCGGTTTGCTGCCTCGGCTTCTGCTCTTGCCGCCTCAGCTCTCATCAGGTTTTCGGTCCGCTCCTGCTCCCGCTGGAACAGCAAATTTGCTGCGAATTCTAAGGATTGTCCTAACAAAACCACTTCTTTGATCGACAGAGAATCAACCTGGGGATACTCACCGTTTGCCAACGCTTCCGCAGCCGAAGCAGTCGAGGTAATGCTGCGGGAAATCTGCCTTGAAAGAATGAAAGCACCGATGCCGCTCACGAAGAGCAACGCTATTCCTGAACTAACAACAAGTTCCATCGCTCGTCGGGCTGGTTCTTCGATGACCTGAATAGGTACAGTGACAGCAACGGTCCAAGGGGAATCGCTGACCCGACAAAAGGCGACATAAACTCTCATCCCTTCTAAAGTGGTATCCTGGTAGACTCCCTCAGTGGTCTCTCCAATCCGCTTCAGAAAAGATGGCGTTCCGCGCTGCCCAACAAATCGCTCAGGTTCCCGGGTACGTGCCACCACAACTCCTTGTCCATCGACCACCGTACGCGTCCATTCTTCATCAACGGTTGCTTGCTCGTCCGTGATCCGCGCGATCGCTTTCTGATTAATAACCGCCGTCAGGACGTACTGAAGCTTGTCGCCGCGCATCACCGGGATGCGAACTGGGAAGCCAAAAAGGTTGCGTTTAAGCTTTGAAGGGCCGAGATTACCAATGGTCGGCTGGTGAGTTGCGACAACGCGCTGTAGGCTTGCTGGCTCTCCTGCTCTAGGCAAGGGCAGACCAAAGGGTTGGATTGTATTAACAACTTGTTGCCCGTCGGGTGATAAGAGAATCACAGTGATCCAACTCGGTTGGGTGGGCACCACTCGCTTTGCCTCACTATGAAAAGCTTCAAGGTTATCCTGGTTAAGCTGTTCTGATGATGCCAAGGCTTGAAGTGTCCGAGTGGTGCTTGAAAGTTCTCGTTCTACCGTCGAGGCTAAGTTACGAGCTGCGAGAAGTGCACGCCGTTCTGATGCTGATTGTGCCTCACTGGACAGTCTATAGACGACTACAACGGCAAACATCACAACGGGAAGCAAAGTTCCTGCGACCAGGATGACAAGATACCACCTTAGCGAAAGCGTTGAACGACTGAAGGATGTTGAATCAGGAGGTTCCTTTGCTGCAATGATGCGCTTAATCAGCGTATTTAAGAATCCAAGGCGGACCGATTTTCCTTCTGGCATCAATTGTCAGCTGTGGGTGATAGTGTGAGACAAGGCGGCTACTGCCCTCCTAGAGAAATGCTCATCATCACTCCCCAAATCTTGTCGGTGCAATCCGCTTAGTCCAGCAAGACCTCACACTTCTCCGTTCGAGTATGACGGTGACTCGGTTATACTAACGAATTACTTTTTCCTTTTGTCAAAGTCTTTTAAATACGTGACATGGAGCTGAGGGAAGCCGTCACAGCGAGATGCACAAGACTTCTGATTCCGTCAGCCTAGATGCAATGGTAGTGGTCTAGACCTGGGGATATTCTTCGCTATAATGTCCGCTAGACCTGGGTTTCGCCAACCTGATCCCCAGGTCTAGCGCATCACCGACTACATTCAGCTTTCCCTTTTTTGGCTGTTGTCTCACTTGGTACAGGTGCATCACGGTTCGCAAGCGCTCCCGTCTTTGCCTCGATCCTTCGATGTGTATTCAGGAGGCTCTACCGATGAACAAGATCCAGGTGTATGGATGAATCTTAGACCGATTAGCACAACCAAAATTCGTCTATGCACCTGTACACATAAACTTCACACTAGCAACGCTAAAGCTTTAGTACCCCGCTGACCTTGCTTCCGATGCAACCCGTTTTCCTGGTTCTTCGACTTTTGTGCTTTAACTGCGGACACAGCAAAATTATATAAAAAATAAATATTTAAGTAACTTAGGTAACTCAGGTAACTTTCACCTGAACCCCCTATCCTCTGGGCATTTGTGGAGTTACCTATTTTCAATTTTTGAAGTAACTCCAGGTAACTTGGTGAGTAACTTTCACTTTCCCGGCACGATCGATCAGTCCCCTTCCCATGAACTGCAATGGAAGAAACTGCTCTTGATTTGATGTTGAATTCTGAACCCGCGATCGCGCCCATGACGATCGCGGTATGGCTGATTCTGGCGTTTCAGGTTGGGCTAGTAGCTTGGGGACTTATGGCAGAGCGACGCGATTCGGGAAGATAATCTGCGAT
>NZ_JAMPLL010000019.1:0-83292 GCF_039962495.1 Leptolyngbya sp. AS-A5
GCAAAAGAGTTCTTCTAGACTAGACATGAGGGCAAATTGGGCGGGATTTTTAGCAATTTCAGCCTATCGAGTTTGCCCCTTTCTTGTCCCATTCCTTATCCCGAACTCAGGTTCGCTACTTGATCGACAGCGCAACCTGAAGAGCCTGATTCAGGATTTCAGTCGCTTTTGCTCGATTTGCAACTCCGTCTTTGGCAAGGTACTGGGTCGCGATCACGGTCAGTGCTCGGCTCTTGTACTCCTTCGTGTCTGTCCCTTGGGCAACTTGTAAAGCTTGCTCAAATTGTCCATTTTGAGCAAATGATCGAGCTAAAGCAGGCATCAACCAATCTAAATGAGCAGAATTATTAGACAGCGATGGAATCGACTGCACAATTTGCTGTGCCTGCTGTGGTTTTCCTGCCTCAGCATAAGCAAGCGCGACTTCAGGAAGGATGCCTTGAACTCGTTCTCGTTGAGCAATCTGCAACGCTTGGTCATACTGCTGATTTGCCAGATAATATCTGACGATTTCAGAGAGAGCCAAGTTTTTTGCACTTGAGAGCGATCGCGCCACCTTTACCGCCTCAGCAGCTTTTCCAGCTTTGGCATGCCGCAGCGCGATCACTTGCAACACTTGCTCTCGGTCTGTCTGCGTTTTAAGCTGACCTGCCAACTCACGCGCAGTCTGAAGCTGTCCGATTTCAGCATATCCTCTGGCTACTTGGGCAACGGCAGAATTGCGAAATGGGGATGGGGCTAATGCCTGTGCTTTCGATTGAGCGGTCGCTAAAATCGCCTTAGCTTGACTCAATTTTCCTACGGCCGCGTACTGAGTCGCAGCTTTGCTGAGAAGATGGACTGGCTCGGAGGGAAACTGAGTTGATCGCAGGGCTTGAATTTCCAGTAGAACTTGATTGAGTAGCGCGATCGCTTGCGGTTTCTGTCCACTCCCAATCAGCAAATCGGAGACTTGAAGTGTTTGCGTGATATCCCAGGAACTATCTGCTTGCGATTGCGACTGAGAACGAGCACGAATGCTCTCTAGAGCCTGCTGAAGCACGACTGGCAAGAATTCTGTTTGCCCAGTGCGCTTGAGTTCAAAAGCAATCCCCAGGAGAGTTTGCCGCCGCATTCGGAGATTTGGATTGCGTTGAGTAAAGGCGATCGCTTCATCTAAAACTTGCCTCGCTTGCTCAGGCTTTTGATCCTCCTGATACGATTCCACCACTCTAATCATGGCGATCGGGCGAAACCAGTTATCCACTCCTCGAATAATTGCCAGCGCAAAATCGTAATACCCTGCTTTTGCGTATTCACCCGCTCTGTTGAGCAATGATTCTTCTGGTGAGGTGGCACTGAGGGTACAGTTCGCGATCGTTTGAGTACGCCCAATCTGGAACGCTTTTGTGAGCAATTGTTGCCCTTTACTCGCTTGACCTACCAGCGTGTAGCCGTTGGCAACCCGCATCAACGGTGTTGCTTTATAACAATCACTCTGCATCGTTTCTGTGAGGGATAGCGCCTGATCCAAAACGCTCACAGCCGCGGGAGATCGATCAATTGAGGCATATTGAAACGCAATCTCAGCCACTAAAGGAGCTTTAGACTCGCTTCTTTCCTTCCCAAATCCCGGCTGGCTGGGCAATAGCACCGTAAGCAGAGCGATAGCCATTAAACTTTTACTGCGTCTGATTCCTAGTGCCATGTCTCTGCCCTCACGTTTGGAAATGTGACTATAACTTATGGTGACGCAAAATCAATGGTGACGCAAAATCAAATGATGAGTTCGGCTTGTGCGAAGGTTCACCCAAACTTTATCAATGCTTATAACTGTTATAGAGAGCGGGGGATTGTGTGCTAGACATGAGGATGGCTTTTAAGAAGCTGCGTTTAGAAGCAGAATTCAACGATCCTGATCCACACGCCTAGCACATTACCAACATTAGGTTTAGTATCGCTATTATTGTTTGAGACTCAGAATAAGATGACAGAGACCAGCATAGTTTATGACTACGAACAGAATGAGGTGCGCGTGTTCACTGATCGCGGTGGCGTTGCCAATCAGATCGAAAAGCGACTTAAGGGGGACTGCACGATCGCAGAGAACAGATCCGGCGATCGCATCACTTCTTGGAACATCACGATCAATATGAAGTATTGCAGAAATGCTTATGCGATCGCTAAAGTTCTGCGTTTCACCCTGCAAGTAGAGCCGCGCAATCTCTGCTAAATCTGATTCTCTCTGTGATGGTGATCGTCCGTTAGCCATAGAAAACTTGTCCCAGCGCTTACAAACTTCATTTCACGAGGGTGAAAGTTCTGCAAGTTCACATTATGGCTCCGCTGAGACCGACGGCTATTCACCTCAGCCCACGCAATTCGACTAATGGATCGAATATTCCCATACCAAGTTGCGTTCAATCTGGACTTTGACTCTAGTATGTGTGAACCGCAGTATAAGCCTTCTAGTTAAATAAATCAGCTTCGCACACAACAAAAACGGCGCCATAAATCTCGGCATTCATAGCTTTTATAGGTGAAATAACCATTAAAAGCTGCAAATACGGAATCAATGCCGCCGTTTTTGTTATTCAGTTTGTTCTCGGCTCGATCAGATTTGGCTCACAATTTCAAGCCAATCGCTAGAACCAGGGCGAACGAGGGGACTCGAACCCCCGAGTGGAGGAACCACAATCCTCTGCCTTAACCACTTGGCTACGCTCGCCATTGCGATACTTAGTATAGCACAAGAAACGAAGATGGATGAAAAATTCAGAGAACTTGTAAACGTGATACAACGTCGAAAGAACTCGGATCGACAGTCGAAGTGGTGTGTGATGAAAACTTCTCAAATTGTCCTAGGTGTGTTGGGGTTAGGTGTGGTTGGCTTTGCAGGACTCATGGTTCTGACCAATCCTGATGAAGCAGCCTTCGGCGAATTTGCGCTGGAGCAGGTTAAAACTCAAGGATGTAGAGAAGCACCGCAATTTATTCGTAGTCAGTGTCCTCGATTTGTGCAAGACAATCAGGCACAGGTGAAACGGCTGATTCTGCAAAGCACTGCTCGTCAGAATTACGGATTGTTTAGTCTCTACAGCACGACACTATCAACGCGATCGATCGTTCCAGATTTGCCGATTTTTCTGGATTTACCCGCTTTTCAGTTAGAAACGGTTGGCTTGATGGGCAAGTTTTATATCTATCAAGCCGAGAAACAGCCACGTTAGGCTTGATTCAACTGATAATTGTCATCTTTTGCAAGGAGTTTTTCTCGCATCTGCGGAATTGCAAAGAGTAGCGTGACGGCGTATGCCAGCATTCCGCTGCTGTTTAGAAATGGAGGCATAAACAGCGGCAGAATTAAAACAAACTTTCCTAAATGATTCGCCTTTCCAAATAAGTAGACAAACAGCGGAATAAACCAAACAATTCCCATAATCCAGGTTTGCGGATTGAACAGATGAATACAATTAACGATCGAAAAGAACTGATGTTCAGCCGATTCGCGTCTTAGGTAATACATCAAAATTAAAAAGGCAATGAATCCAACGGTTAAAGATGCGATCGGCTTTCCTCGCAAAAATGGATTCATAAATCCATGCACAAAATCATGCGTAACTCGTAATCCAGTGCTATCGACTGACATCACAACTCGATTAATCACCGTTTGTCCATGTACTGTGATCGGTACTTCGCTTGTAATTCCTGCAAATACTCCGGGCAACATCCGTTTGAGATAGCTTGTATAGATAGAGTTCCCCAGGATAGGCAGGGGTGCAAGCAGTAGAACTACGATCGAAGCAAATGAGTAGAGAACGACTCTAACCTGGCGTTTTGCAATGAAGTAGAGAATGGCGATTGCAGGAAATAGCTTAATACAAAAAGCTAACCCAAATAGTGCCCCCGCTAGAAATCTCTGGCGATGTTGCTGGTGTAAAAAGAAACCTAAAATTGTGAGATAGCAAACAAGAATATCAATTTGTCCTCGCTCAAATGCAGCAAGAACAGGAAAAGAAGTCATCGCAAATAGTAGTGCTTCTCCTTTAATTTTGAAATTGCTTCGACGAACTAATTCAAATAAAAGAAGCCACAGCAAAATTAGGATAAACGAACTGTAGATGATCTTTGCCGTTGAATAAGAAAATATGGCAAGCGGTGTGAAAAATAAAGCGGCGATCGGTAAGTAAATAAATCCCGACATAAGTGCTTCTCCTGCATTCACAGGAACGAAGAACTCAGGATGTTTTGTCACATGATTGATGTATGGATCTAAACCGTATAGAACCGATTTTCCTGCAATGTAATAAGGACGAAAATCGATTTGATAGGACTCTAAAACTAAATAAACAATGAATACAGACGGCAATAAATAGGTAAAATAAGCTCGCATAAATCGGAAAAGATCTTTTAGGAAAATTGGGATTTGAGACATGACGATTCGCGCTCCTTTACCGTTGTGAGCGTAGCATTTTCTTTTGATGCGATCGCGCCTTCCTTGTAGAGAGCTGCTTTTTTCCCTATCTTTCGTAAAATCAGCATCAATAAAAACCTATGGTATACCGACGACTGCACTTTATTCTCAAGCGTCCATTGCCTGTGTACCATAGAGTGTCTAGACCCTATTTACAGATGTAGCAGGTGAAGCATGACCGCAGTGACTCCCAATCCAACGTCTACCAAACCCGCCTTTACCGAAGGCATTCAATACTTTAGCGATACAGTGCCAGGGTTTGAGACGTATGGCAAAACGTCTGCGATCGCAATCGGACAAACCGCTATTTCTGATCCAACCGATCCGACCGCAGGCTATCAAACGCTTCTGGCTGCGGACGCGCTGCGCTACTTGATTCTGCAAATGACTGCAAGTAAAGCGTCGGGTCATCCGGGCGGGTTTGCAAGCCAAGCCGAAGCCTATGCTGCATTCGTGATGCTCGGTCACAAAAATATCATTACTGAAGTCGGACACCACGCACCGGGCTTTTATAGCGCTATGTTCCTCGATCGCTCCCTCGAAGATATGGGCATCGAAACCGTTCAGCAACTGCGCGATCGCTTCCGCGAAAAACATGGTTTGCTCGGTCACTTGTCCGGTTTTATTCCAGGCATTCTTGCGCCCGCAGGGCCGCTCGGTCAGGGACAACACTTCGCAATGTCAGCCGCGCTGTTACACCGCGATAAACTTTTCCCGTTCACGGTGGGCGACGGAGGCTTGGGTGAGCCGTACATCATGAGTTCGATGGCGCACTTCAATACGGCATTTCCAGGCGTGACGAATTTCCTTCCGGTGCTGGTGTGGAACGGCTATTCGCAAGAGCATCACAGCATGGTCTCGCTCAAAACCAACGAGCAAATGATCGAATACTGGAAGGGCAACGGATTTGAGAATGTGATCTTGGTGGATGCGAAGGATTTTGACGATCGCAATCAACCTAGTGATTACGTTGATAGCACCGTTTTCTCGCTGGAACAGCGCATCAAGTTCGCGAACGCCGTTCTGACTGCTGCCGACAAAGCCGCAACACTAGCGCTCGGCGGTCAGTTAACGGTGTTCATCATCAAGCAGCTTAAAGGCGCAGGAGTTCACGCTAAAGGGTCGAAGTCTCACAATCTTTACGCACAGCATACTTTGGAGAACGAAGACATTATTGCTGCACTAAAAGCCCGTGCTCTAACTCCAGAAGCTTGGGAACTGGTGCGATCGAACTGTGAACGAGCCGGCGGCGGATCGGCAAGCAAAACGGTCGTGACTGAATTTGAGCGCACTCTACCAGACTTGGGACAGTTGCCGCTCGAAGAGTATGCGGTTGGGGGTGATGCTAAGGTTTCAACCACGGCAATGGGTCGATTGGTGGGGCATGTGGGACAGGTCGATCGTGCTTTTCTCGTCACCAATGCAGACGGAAACGAAGCTTCAGGAATCGCCAACATTAACCAAGTGCTGAAGATTATTCACCCGACTGAAGATTCGCTCTACCACCAAGCGCCGAATGGTCAAGTGTATGAACCGCTGAGTGAAGATGCTTGTGCGGGACTGGCAGCAGGATTGGCACTCATGGGAAGTCGATCGCTATGGTGTTCTTATGAATCGTTTGCGATCAATGGTTTACCGATTTGGCAAACAGTGACGCAAGCGATGGCAGAATTACGCCGTTCTACACCTTCGACAATTACCTTATTTACGGCTGGCGCATTAGAGCAAGGTCGCAATGGCTGGACACACCAGCGCCCCGAAATCGAAGCGTATTTTGCTGCAATGATGCGAAACGGCAACGTATTTCCGTTGTTCCCACCCGATGCGAACAGCATTCAAGCCTGTTACGAATGGGCGCTGACGACGAAAAATAAAGGAATTGTGATTACCGCAAGTAAGTCACCGTTACCGATTCGGACAACGTTTGAGCAGACTCGACAAGCGATCGAGCAGGGTGCGATCGTGCTGCATGAATCCACGGGATCGAAAACGATCGTGTTTGTGGTGATCGGGGATATGACGCTTAACCCTGTGTTTGCTGCCGCTTCGACCTTGGAATCGCAAGGGTTTGGAGTGCGAATTGTGTCAGTGGTGAATCCGCGACGGCTGTATCGTGCCAGCGATGTCGCTTGGGAGATTTGCTCAGATCCAGATGGCGGATTTATCGACGATGCAACGTTTGAAACCTTGTTCGGTGGCGATGTACTGATCGGGGTGACAGGGGGTGCAAGCGGAATGCTAGAGCCGATTATGCTCCGGAGTACCGCAAGACGGGATACGTTCGCCTGGAAGCGGGGTGAAACGACTGCAACGGCTGGAGAACTGATGGCAGTTAACGGCATCACGGCAGAAGGATTGGTTAAACGATCGATCGAACTGTCGAAATAGTTGAGCTTTGGCAAGACGAATTAGAGCCGATTCGTCTTGCCAGAGTGTTTTCAATCAATGATTGCAATTCATAACACCGCGATCAGCTCAGATCAGCGAACTGGGCATGATACGCTTGCTCTTTTCAAACTGTGAAACAATGGAAGACAATACAAAGGCTTCAGTTTGTGTTGGCACATTTGATCAATTCGGAATGCCGATCGCCCTCACCAAGCATCTGAGCGAGCCTGCTACAGTCGCATTTCAAGTCGTTACCCTTAATGTGCTGCTCGCTTCCTCACTCGGTCTCGAAGTCGCTGAAACCACGGTTGTTCATCATAGAAATGGTTCTTGCATCCGAATTGAGCGTACCCTCAAAGGCTTTACGGCATCTCTATCGGAGAGCGATTCCGTCGAACCTACAACACCAAAACCCTGAATAATTGCGGCAGAATGAAGATCGTTCGCAATCTTTGAGTAACAACATGGCACAGATGGACGATCGCAAAAAGCGCATCATGGAACACCTATCCCGCAGTACCAACGACTTTAGCAAACCTTTGCCTGCAAGCTCTCTAGAGCGTAAACAGCGAATTTTGGATCACGTTCGTCGGACGACGGGCTAGTGTAAATTCAAGAGCGATCAAGTTTACGATCGCTCTTGCTTATTTCTGGCAAATCGGAATCTCAATGCAAAACTCGGTACCTTGATTCAATTGAGAGCGGCACTCTAGCAAACCTCCGTGTTTTTGCACCACAATCTCATAGCTGATTGCCAACCCCATCCCCGTTCCTCTCCCGATCGGTTTTGTTGTAAAGAAGGGATCAAAGATTTGAGCTTGGGTCTCCGCTCCCATCCCCTTGCCGCTATCCCGAACAGAAATCAAAGCGCGATCGCCCTCAACTCGCTTTGTCGTAATCCAAAGTGTTGGCACCTCTTGATCCGATTCTTCGAGCGCATCGATCGCATTACTCAGAATATTCATAAATACCTGATTGAGTTGTCCGGCATAGCATTCAATTAAAGGCAAAGCTTCATAGTTTTTGACTACCTTAATCCCGCGAGAGGCGCTGTCTGATTTGAGCCGATGCTGCAAGATCATTAGCGTATTATCAATTCCCTCATGAATATTCACTGCCTTCATTTCCGCTTCATCAAGCCGAGAGAAGTTCCGCAGCGATAGGACAATCTGGCGGATTCGCTCAGTTCCAACTTGCATTGAAGCAATGATCTTAGGTAAGTCTTCGCGCAAAAACTCCAAATCAATCTCACTGGCTTGGTCTAAAAGCTCGGCTCCAGGATTAGGATAGTATGCCTGATACGCATCAATCATACTCAGGAGGTTGTTCGTGTAGATGCTGAGGTGGCTGAGATTCCCGTGAATAAAGTTAACCGGATTATTAATTTCATGAGCAACACCCGCCACCAATTGACCTAAACTGGACATTTTCTCAGTCTGAATTAATTGGCTCTGAGTTTGCTTCAAAGTAGAAAGCGCGTCCTTTAGTTGCTTTGCCTGCTGGCGCGTTTGAATCAACAACTCTGCTTGTTCAATCCCAATGCTTAATTGCACTGCAACCTGGCTCACAAACCGAATCTCGGCATCTGTCCACTGACGCGGAAAATCGCATTGATGTACGCAAAGTAAGCCCCACAGCAAATTGCCTCGTAAAAGCGGTGCAACAATGTTGGCTTTGATCTCAAATCGGTCGAGTAAGGCACGATAACAAGGCTGAAATTCAACCTGATTCACATCGGAAATCGAGCTAACGCGCCCCTGTCGATTGCGCGGATACATCTCGTCGAAGCAACGGTCTTCCACATCCAAACCTAGAATCCCTGGAAACCCCGTCCCGACATCCTCGGCAATGACTTTTCCCCAATTGTACTCGCTGCTGCAGTCGAACTGATAGATGCAAACTCGATCGACGCTGAGCGATCCTCGCAGTTCTTGAGTGACGGTTGCAAAAATCGTCTCAACCTGGAGCGACTTCCGCATATTCGTGACGACATTAAATAAAATGCGCTGCTGCTCGGTTGCTTGCTCCAGTCGGGCAGTCCGTTCTTGTACCTGTAGTTCCAAGCTGGCATTGAGCGCCTGCAATTTTTGATGCGTCTCGTATTGCTGAATCGCTGTTGCAAATTGCTGCGCGATCGCACCCGCAAATTCTAAATCCGTCGCCGTCCAAGGCTCAATTTTTCCTCGACAAGATTCGCGCCAGACCTCAAACGACTGACGCGGGTAGAGTTGTCGATGATCGGGATCGACTCTTCCTGCCCAGAGAATTTCCGTTTCGATCTCGTCGCGAAATATAGTGAGATATCCTAACAATTGCCGTCGATACCAGAGCGGAATGACCAATAAGCCGCGAATATTGGTGAATCGGAATGCAGGCTGGAGGTTCCGTAAACTTGATTCTTTATAGAGGTCTACGATCTCCCAAATGGGCGCTTGCTCATGCTGAAATCGATCTTTCCAGGCACTATATTCTTCAAGCAGTGCAAAGGGCGCATTTTCAGGCATTGTTGGCTGGCTCCCTGCCTGAAATAGCCGGACACAATTACTCGGAAGCTGCGGATTGCGAGGCGGAATCGCTGCCAAAGATTCGGCGTAGACCCACAACCGCCCCCCGGAACCATTAAACGCAGCAACCGTACTCTCTAATGCAGCTTGGAGTTCGATCGTAGATAGCGAGTGCAGTAATCCACTAATTTGATTCAGCATTGCCTCACGGGCTGCCTTAGCGCGGGCTTTCTCGGTCAGCGTCGATTGCGCGATCGCAACAGTGAGCAAATCGACCACCAGTTGTAGCGCTTCAATTTGCTCTTCGGAGATCGTCTGCGGCTCGACGTGATGGATAACTAGCAATCCCCACAGCACTGTCTCCTGCAAGATCGGAATCACTAGAGACGATTGAACGCCCATTGCCGTGAGATATTCCGCGTGGCAAGGATCAAGCGGACGATAGCGAATTTCCTCTGGTGCTGCCGGATCGATTCCACTCTGTCCGATCTGGCGCTCGGCTAAATTCACCATTGATCGCGCTCGCGCTTTGACAAATAGTTCCCTAGCGTGGGGTGGAACATCATCTGCGGGAAAGGTTAATCCGAGCAGTGATGGTAAGCGCTGCTCTCGAATCCACTCCGCAACGACCCGCCCGGTCTCATCGGCTTGAAACTGGTAAATCTTGACGCGATCGCAATTGAGAAACTGACCAATTTCAGTTACGGTTGCTTCAAGAATTCCAGACAAGTGTTGCGATCGCCGCACCCAAGACGTGACTCGACTGAACAGTTCTGCGTCCGGGCCTGGAGCAACCGTCTGAAAACCCATACTAACCACCTTATTTATATTGTTCCATGAGAGCAATAAGACTTCATCTTTGCTTCAAGGATCAGTATGGGCAAAGTCTTCTAAATTTTGACAATGAACAGAGAAGTTTTAGCGATGATAGGGCTGGGCTGGCTTAGAATGGCGCGATCGAAAATCTAAACAATCCTTTGCCGCAGGGGTCATCGCGCTATGCGGATTAACTGCACATTTCATGTAGGGATTGTTATTAAAGAATTGGCACTTCTTACACGGATACTGGGCAAGCTGGCGATTGGTTTTGACTTCTTTGCGGCTGAGTTTCCAGGTGTCGGCAATAATACACACAACGCCTGCCCAAATCGCAACGAAACAAATCGGTACGAGCAGGAGCGAGGCATCCTGCACAATTTGTGAGTCTGCGGTTGCACGATCCGCAGGAGGTTGAACGATTTCGGTACGGAGGAGAGGCTTTTCTGAGGGCGACATGGTGACAGGAGTGAGGCGCACGGTTGGGGTTAATCCTTCTATTATTTGTATCGATCGCGCCCAAACACTATCTCTACCGGGGGAATTGAGTTCTTCTCTACTGCGGTATGTCCATAGAAAGAGGTTCACTTGAAAGGCGAATAGCCCGCGAATGCTCAGCAGAAACGCCAACGTTGCAATGGTGATGACGTAAGAATCACGTCTGTATTACAGAGGAATTCTCTTAAACTGTGTAACCTTGAGTGAGCGCTAGAATGACCTAAGCTAAATCTTGCTCGATAGAGACCCATGAGGAGGATTTGAGTTAAACTAGCTCGAATACCAAGCGCCTGATGAGGTTAATGGCACTGCTTGTCCGCTTTTCCACCTTGCTATTTTTCATAAAGTCTGAGTAAGCACTTTTGCTTATCGTACAAAACATCACGAAAGCATAAGATATCTTAAGATTTTCTTTATTTCCCGCTCAGAATTAAGTATCTATAGTAGGGATACGCGGTAAGACCCCATGAATGATTTACTTTCTAGCCCGCCACTTCGCGCTCTGATTGTTGACGATGACTTGGACTCTGTAATTCTGTTAACCACACTGCTTGAAATGCACGGGGTTGATGTGACTTCCGCTTTCTGTGCAGATCAAGCCATGCAGAAACTACGATCGCAGCCTGACATCTTGATTGCAGATTTGGCAATGCCTCATATCGATGGCTACGACCTAATTCGCCAGATCCGCACCCTACCTCCAGAGCAAGGCGGTCAGATTCCTGCGATCGCGGTTTCGGCTTGGGTTGCGATTGAGGCGCAAAATAAGGCGGTCAGTGCGGGCTTTCACACCTTTATTACCAAACCTTACCAACTGACAGAACTGCTTGAAACGGTCTCACAATTAACAGACTGGAGACCGCTCGAATCTGGGGTTACAGCCTAATAATCTTTGTCGCTGTTTTTGAACGTCCGCCGCATCACCCACTGTAAGAGGTCTGGAAACAGTCGATTTGAGAACACTGAGGCTCCCGCAGACCCAACAATCACTTCAGTCTTTTTATGTTTTACAGCGTCTAGAATTGCTTTCGCTACATCGTCTGGTTTCTCGACGACTGGGACGCTGAGAACTTGCTCTAGTTGCTTGCGACGAGCGATCGCGTCTTCTTCATCCTTGCCGCGAAAAATTGCCCGCTCCATGAAGTCGCTCTTGATCAAATTCGGATAAATGCCACAGACGGTAATCCCTTTGGGGGAAAGTTCAGATTGTAAGCTTTGAGTGAGTCCGGTTACAGCAAACTTAGAGGCTGAGTAAGGCACAAGGTAGGGGATAGGAACTTTACCCCCTGAAGATGAAACGTTGACGATCGTGCCGCTTCCTTTTGAGAGGAAATGCGGTAACAAGGCGTGAATGGTGTGAATGTATCCCCACAGATTTATATCGATTGCCGTATGCCAATCTTCGAGCGTAAAACTATCGGCAGGCCCTGAGATATAAACGCCTGCATTATTCACTAACACATCGATCGATCCGTATTCAGAGATAGCTCGATCGATCAGTGTTTTTACTTGGTCTGCATCGCGGGTATCGGTTGGAATTGCCGTAACCCTGGGCGCGATTAATTTTAATTCTTGAGCAGCGGCGTTGAGGCGATCGGCGTTACGGGATGCTAATACAAGGTTGTAGCCACCTTGAGCGAAGCGGAGGGCAGTGGCTTTCCCAATTCCTTGAGATGCGCCTGTGATAATTACTGTAGAAGCCATAACAATCATTGAGATAAAGCGTACTTTTAGTGTGGTTTGAATCCTATCAAATTCGTCTAACCTGCGTTAGATTTTGATAGTTAATCGGCGAAATAAGCAGATTTAGTTAATATTTAGAGATACGCGAAAAGGCTTAAGTTTCAAGGCAGAGTAGAGATTCGCCCCTCAGAGAGATAGCATTGTGTCGTTAAGTTTCTAAGCTGTCATGTAATGCAATTTCATTGCTGTTTCTGCATAGTAAAACAAAAACTTATTTAGAAAGTTTCTTGTTAAAAGCTCGGTCTTTGTCTGATCAAGTTCTACAACACCGCCTAAGAATGTTAATATTTGCAAAGCGTTTGTGTTGAAGCAGCACCTGTGGAAATTTGCCGCTCATTCTGAATGTTTGTGGAGTTATCCCGTGGTTTCTTTTCGTTCCGCCCCGATTCGGTCTACACATGATTCTGGAATCAACATCGATCGTGGTGTCTTCGTTGCGCTCTCGGTTATTGGTGTGTGGGCTGCGAGCCTGACAATTTTGCTCACCACTGATGTCAACTCGATGCCGCTATTTGTAAAGATTGCAGCGATCGCGCTACAGACATTTTTGTATACCGGATTATTCATTACGGCTCACGATGCGATGCACGGCGCTGTTTCTCCTAGCGATCGTAAACTGAATGACTTTATTGGCTCAGTTGCACTCCGCGTTTATGCGTTGTTTTCATTGAAAGAAATGATTCGGACGCATTGGCAACACCATGCCCATCCTGCTTCTGAGTCTGATCCTGATTTCCATGACGGTCAACACAAAAATTTCTTTGCCTGGTATTCCTATTTCATGGTGCGGTACTGGAGCTGGACGCGCATCTTTGGACTGGTTGCAATTTTCCACATTGCACATCGCTTATTTCACATTCCTGAAGCAAATCTAACTCTGTTTTGGGCGATTCCATCGATTTTGAGTTCGGTTCAACTGTTCTTTTTTGGAACCTTCTTGCCGCATCGTGAGCCTGTAGGCGGATATCAGAATGAAAGCCGTTCACAAAGTACGAGCTGGTCGCCGCTCTGGTCGTTTCTTAGCTGCTACCATTTTGGCTATCACCTAGAGCATCATGAGCGCCCGGATTTGGCTTGGTGGCAGCTTCCTGAACTGCATCAGCGCCGACTCAAAGAGGAGCATTCTGCTTAAATATCATGTCAAACTGGGTAGAAGTTCTCAACGAGTATTCGACGAAAGATCTGGAGCAGCGGAAGGTTTGGTATTCTCCGGTTGTAGAAGCCTACGATCGAGCACGACCCCGCTATCCAGAAGCGTTGATTCAGCGAGTGGTTGAGGTTGCTCAGTTGTCGCCTGAATCGAGAATTTTGGAAGTCGGTTGTGGATCGGGCCTAGCGACAGTAGATTTTGCTCGGTTGGGATATGAGATCGATTCGGTGGAGCCGAATTTGGAGTTCTGTCGGTTAGCTCAGCAGAACTGTGCCGCTTATCCGCAGGTGAACATTATTCCTCAGACCTTTGAAGAGTGGCAGGTTGAGTCTGGAAAGTATCAGATTGTACTCGCGGCAAATGCTTGGCACTGGATTGCATCTGATATCAAGTATGTGAAAGCCTCTGAAGCATTACAAAACAATGGTGCTTTGGTGTTGCTATGGAATATGTCACTTGAGCCGAGCCGTGAAGTGCATCGGGTACTGGATGAGGTTTATCAGCAGATCGCACCGTCGATCGCTCCCCAGTATGAGGGCAAGGACACTCAGGAAGAGATTTTGCAAGGGCTTGGAAAGTTAATCGGTGATTCAGGACTATTTGAGGCTCCAGTAACGGAAACGATCGCCTGTGATCGGATTTATGAGGTCGATCGTTATTTGGAGCTTCTAAGCAGCTATTCGCCGTACATCGCTTTGGATGCACCGACGCGAGAAGCGTTGTTTCTGGGGTTGCGGAGTGCGATCAACCAGCAATTCGAGGGCAAGATTCAGCTTTTCAACCTTTCTGCCTATCAGATTGCAAGGAAGCGGTAAATGCTGACTATCGAAACTGAGTAATCAGAAACAGATAGCAACCAAAGTTAATCAATGCAACCATCACTAGCAACATCAACTAAAAGAGTCCTCTTTGCTGCCACCAAAGATCAATGCGCTGCAACATCACCAGCACTTTTGCACCAATTAGCGCCCCGACCATGCCAGCAACCACGATCGAGCTTCTTTGCGTCGGCTTAATCGTATCTCGGCGGAAATTTCGCAGCGACAACCGCAGCGCAACGGTATAAGCGATTGCCTCAAAGAAAATGTGAGGATGAATCTTAAATGCACCAATCCCGATATAAACAGGAAAATTCACACAACGTTTTGAAATAGAGGAATTGCCTCACTATACCGACAGTCTTTGACAAATTAGCGGCATCGTTTCAGAAATCAAAGCTTCTTTACAGACGGTGGCTTGATCGCTGATGTAATCGATCCCTGAAAAAATGGTGATCGCACCCTGTAACAATTGGAACACTCAATGCTAAATTATTCGCTGATTATCTAGGTGCAATCGCACATTTATCAGGCGTATGACTCGATCATTTGCAGCGTTAGTCAGTTTAGTGTGTCTATTTCTAGGTTCCTGTGGATTTCTGATTACAACCTCAGACTGTTATGGCTCAATTCGGGCAGGTGTGATTAGCATCTTTATGTCTGCACTAGCTTGGGGCTATTTGAAACTTGTCAATGAAAAGCCGATCGGCTTCTGGCTGATGCTCTATCGCAGTGGAGTGGCAATTGCAGGCACGATCGTTGTGTTTGCAGTCTGGCGAATCTTAGGTGCAGTGCAAACTACAGGTTGTCAATTAGGCTGATTTAGCGCCGCTCTTAGATTTCCTTGATGCTCAGCCAATAAGCGATCGCACTCTGCTTTTGAAAGTCCTGTCCAGTGCATCATCAAAGCAGTCTTCACAGAGCGATCGCCCTTTTCGAGTAATGCTGCGGCTTGTTCTCGATCTAAATCGGCGAGGTCACAGAGAATTCGTAAGGCGCGATCGTGCAGTTTAGTATTCGTCACCGCCACATCAATCATGCGATTGCCATAAACCTTGCCTAATCGAACCATTGTTCCCGTTGAAAGAATATTCAGCGCTAGTTTGGTCACGGTTCCCGCTTTTAACCGTGTGGAACCTGCTAACACTTCTGCCCCGACTAACAAGCGAATATCAACATCCACCTTAATCTGAACTTGTTCTTGAGGCACACAAGCCATAAAAATTGTGGTTGCTCCGCGTTTTCTTGCTTCTGCTAAAGCTCCATGAACATAAGGAGTCGTCCCACCTGCGGCAATACCCACCACAACATCGATCGTGCTTACCTGCCGCTCCGCGATCGCCGCCGCTCCTTGATCCGCCAAGTCTTCTAGCCCTTCTGAACTTCTCACCAAAGCATCCGCGCCACCCGCAATAATGCCTTGCACCATTTCCGGAGATGTACAAAAAGTAGGCGGACACTCTGCCGCATCTAACACGCCTAAACGACCGCTTGTTCCTGCACCGACATAAAACAACCGTCCGCCTTGACGTAACTTTTCTGCGGTTAAATCAATCGCTTTCGCTAAAGGTTCTCGTGCCTGTGCGATCGCGCTAATCGTTTTCGCATCTTCCTGGTTAAACACATCAACCAGCTCGATCGACGAAAGCTGGTCGAGATTTGCACTCGCTGGATTAACTTGCTCGGTGAGTAAATGTCCGCGCTGTTGAAGTTGCATAACCATTCGGAGAAAAACGCAACCTGTATTCTACCGCTTTGAGTACAGCGAAACTTAAATCCTGATGCTTCTGAACCCTGCTAAAGACAGAGGAACCTTAAGCCAATAAAAACGAAGGTAGAAGTGGACGACTTCTCGATGGGGAAACTATGCCATTAACAGGTAAGGTTGCAGTCATTACAGGCGCAGGATCAGGAATCGGACGAGAGTCAGCACTATTGCTGGCTGAACACGGTGCCATCATCGCTGGAATCGATTGGTCTGCAAGCGAGATCGAGGAAACGGTTGAAAAAATTCAGCATCGGGGCGGCAGTGCGATCGCAGTGGTGGCTGATGTTTCTCAACCGGAGCAAGTAGAATGTGCGATGAATGAAATCGCTCAAAAATTTGGGCGGATTGATATTGTTTTCGCTAACGCTGGAATTAATGGCGTTTGGGCACCGCTTGAAGAGATTACTCCTGAAGAATGGAATGAAACTGTCAATACAAATTTGAACGGAACATTTTATACGGTCAAATATGCTGTTTCATATTTAAAAAAACAGGGTGGAGCAGTGATTGTAACCGCCTCCGTGAATGGAACTCGAACCTTTAGTAACACGGGTGCAACAGCTTACGCTTGTACCAAAGCTGCCCAAGTCACCTTTATGAAGATGATTGCACTGGAACTCGCAAAAAATAAGATCCGGGTGAATGCAATCTGTCCAGGTGCGATCGGAACCAATATTTTCAACACTGCACATCCAAAACACATCGAAACAATCAAAGAGCCTGTGGAATATCCGCATGGCACTGTGCCCTTAAATGGTGGCTTACCTGGAAGAGCCGAGCAAGTGGCTGAATTGGTGCTCTTTCTTGCTTCGGATGCCGCGAGTCACATTACAGGTACAGAAGTTTGGATCGATGGTGCAGAATCTTTGTTAGTTGGCTAATGTTAGTTAGCTAATGTTAGTTGGCTAAATTGTTTATCTGGTCAAGATCATGCCTCAAGTTTTTGGAAAGCTTCCTACCACTCGTCAGCCCTGGATTTCGTTGGGTAATGTCGATCGCGTTGACATTGCCGAGCGCTCAATTTTGCTCACTTGCGGCGAGGCTTGCTTAAAACTTAGTATTTTGGCGACGAATCTAATTCGAGTGCAACTTGCCCCAACGGGCGAATTTCTGCCGCGTCGATCGTGGGCAGTGAATCGACCGGATGAAGAGTGGAAAACAGTCCACTTTGAGATCGAAGATAAGGAAACAATCACAATCAGAACTGCTCAAATGCGGGTCGTGATTGAACGTTCTCCCTGTCGCATTCGCTGTTTTGATCTAGAAGGCAAACCGTTTGCACAAGATACAAACATTGCTTGGCGGATGGGACAGGTTGCTTGCTGGAAAACGATCGAAGCTGACGAACATTTCTATGGCTTTGGGGAACGGGCAGGACTATTAGACAAACGATCGCAGATCAAAACCAATTGGACAGTCGATGCGCTGGATTACTCATCGATCGATGATGAGATGTATCAGGCAATTCCATTTTTCATGGCACTGAGACCGCAGTTAACTTACGGCATCTTTCTCAACATCCCACATCTCAGTCAGTTCGATTTAGGTGTCACTGAACCAGGCACCTGGCAGATGCAAGCTCAGAGTCCAGAATTAGACTACTACATCATTCATGGCACCACTCCGGCTCAGATTCTTGAAACCTACACAGAACTCACCGGACGAATGCCGCTCCCGCCGAAATGGTCGATCGGCTATCATCAATGTCGCTGGAGCTATGAATCTGAAGATGTCGTGCAGGAACTAGCCCAGGAGTTTCGATCGCGCAAAATTCCCTGCGATGTGATCCATCTCGACATCGACTACATGCACGGGTATCGGGTGTTTACCTGGAGTCCAAAGCGCTTTCCTGATCCAGCAAAGCTAATTGCTGAACTGAAGCAAAATGGCTTTAAGACGGTGACGATCGTTGATCCCGGTGTGAAATATGAACCGGATGGAAACTATCCGGTCTATCACGAAGGCTTAGAGAAAGATTGTTTTGTGAGAAGTGCAGACGGTAAGTTAGTCGCGGGCTATGTGTGGCCTGATAAGTCTGTGTTTCCTGATTTCTTGCGCTCCGAAGTGCGTCACTGGTGGGGCGACTGGCAGCGAACCTTAACTGATGTTGGAGTTGAAGGCATTTGGAATGACATGAACGAACCTTGCATTGCCGATCGACCCTTCGGAGATGAAGGCAAATATATCTTTTTCCCAATGGATGCACCCCAAGGCAATCCTGAAGAACAGGGAACCCACGCAGAAACACACAATTTGTATGGCTACAATATGGCGCGTGCTTCGGCAGAAGGCTTAAAACGACTCCGACCAAGTGAACGATCGTTTGTTTTAACGCGCTCAGGATTTGCCGGAATTCAGCGCTGGTCTTCGGTTTGGATGGGTGACAATCAATCGCTTTGGGAACATCTCGAAATATCCTTACCAATGTTATCGAACATGGGATTATCGGGGGTTCCTTTTGTGGGTGCTGATATTGGTGGATTTGCCGGAAATGCAACCGCCGAACTATTTGCGCGTTGGATGCAGGTGGGAATGCTTTATCCTTTGATGCGGGCACATTCAGCCCTGACGACTGCACAACATGAACCCTGGGTGTTTGGCGATCGCGTCGAAGCCATCTGCCGCGAATACATTGAATTACGTTATCAATTGCTGCCTTATTTCTACACTTTATTCTGGCAAGCTTCACAAACAGGTGCGCCGATCCTCCGACCCTTGCTGTATGAGTATCCAAATGATTCAAAGACTTATCACCTTCATGATCAAGTGCTGCTCGGTACACATTTGATGGCAGCTCCCGTCTATCGTCCTGGTGTGGAATATCGCGCCGTTTATCTACCAGAGGGAACCTGGTTTGATTGGTGGACAGGTGAAAAGTTCAGTGGTAATCAACATATCTTGGCTCATGCTCCACTAGAACGAATGCCAATGTATGTCAAAGCGGGCGCAATTATTCCAATGCAGCCTGTGATGCAATATGTCGATGAACATCCGATCGACCAGCTTCGATTGCGAGTTTATCCAGGTGAAGGTGAATTTACGCTGTATGAGGATGATGGTCGATCGTTTGACTATGAATCGGGTCAGTTTGCTACCACAACTTATCGAGTTAACAATTTAACTGTTGAGATTGAAGCACGACAGGGACAGTGGCAACCGAGCGATCGAACTCTCTTAGTTGAGATGGTTGGGGTTGGTGAACAATCAATCGAAGATGACGGTACTGCAAAGCAATTAGTATTTGATGTCTAAGTCGCATGAAGCAGCGATGGCAAACTAGCTTGGACAGAGTTCAGTAGCGATAGACTACCTGTTAACCAAGTGAGCGCAGAAATGCTGTTAATCTGCTTTTCTCGATAACATAAACTTTCTGTAACTTGCCATATGGAACTAAAACTTTAGCATCAGAAAAAGCCACGATCGGCATCACAAACTGTAAGCTTTTTTGTTTTCTGACTTGTAAAGCCTGTTTCATAGCCTGCTCAAGAAAGTCTTTCTCAAAGGGATAAGTTGTGTTTCCTATGCGTCGAACTAACTGTTTCCCATCTGTTGTGACTTCTCCTCGATGAGACTTAACATCAATCACATACGCTTTGTTTTGAGGAGAGATACAAACAATATCAGTATCTCCTAATCTATTTCCTAAGCGCATACCATACTCAATTTCCCAGCCCTCCTGCTTTAACTGAGAAAGTTCCTGAGCAATTTCTTCCTCACCCTTCGCACCTTGATCAGCATGATTAGCACGTTTCCACCAAAACATTCCATTAGCAGCGAAACCCAAGGCAGCGATCGCAAAAAGTACATGAAAGATAAATGCGAAATTTAGTGGACTTTGAGCTTGGGAAACATTGATAGAAGGAATTTGCTTTAAGAAATTGTTAGTGATTCTAACTAAAAAGAAAGGTAAGAAAATACAAAATCCTGCTTCAGTAAAAGAAGTGATAGCTTTTACTCGTCTCTTTGCTGCTAGCTCACGCACATTCTGTCCTGCTTGACGATTTGCTTTGGGCATAGGTTTTGAATACTGTCACAAACTCTATTAAGATTGCCCAATTTTGAAGATTATAGGATCGTCAATACTGATGCCTCCTAAACCAATATTGCTACGGCTTAAGAGGCGTTTAGAACTCATCAAAGAAATATCGCTTAAACTACACCCGTCACCGTTTCAGCACAATTCGATAGCGGGCTTTTCCAGCTTCTAAATGTGCTAATGCTTCATTAATTTGATCAAAGGCAAAGGTTTCTGTCACAGGTTCAATTCCATGCCGCACCGCAAACTCCAGCATCTTTGCTACAGTTGCCGGACTACCAAGCGGACTTCCTGATACAGACTTCTGCCCACTAATCAACGGAAAAGCACCTAACTGAATTGCACCTGGAACGACTCCAACAAAATGCAATCGCCCTTTGGGACGCAGTGCATTGATATAAGCTCCCCAGTCTAAATCTGCATTCACAGTTGAAAGAATAAAATCAAACGACTCCGCAACGGCTTTGAGTGCTTCTGGATCGCGAGAGTTCACAAAATGAGCCGCACCCATCTCTTGAGCTTCAGCCGCTTTATCGGGATTCGTTGAGAAAGCCGTCGCCTCACAGCCCCAAGCTTTGAGAAATCGAAGTGCCATGTGTCCAAGCCCACCAATACCAATCACCCCGACCCTATCGGTCGGCTGCACATCAAACTGAACGATCGGATTAAACACCGTAATTCCCCCACAGAACATCGGGCCTGCCTTGGCTGGATCGAGTCCTTCGGGTAGCGGAGTCACCCATTCTTCAAACGCCCGCACTTTGTCCGCAAATCCGCCGTACCGACCGACGATCGTTTGCTCTGCGGTCGCACACAAATTCTGATCACCCGACATGCAAGATGAGCAATGCAAACATGAATGTGAAAACCAACCCAGCCCCACCCGTTGACCGATCTTGAGTGTTGTTACTTGATCGCCCACTGCCGCGATCGTTCCTACCACTTCATGCCCTGCAACCGCCGGATACTGACTCATTCCCCATTCATTTTTGAGCATACTCAAATCGCTGTGGCAGATCCCGCAGTATTCAACATTGATTTCGACTTCTTGATCTTTCAGCGCTCCTGGATCGTATTCAAAGGGTTCCAGTGTTCCGCCTGCTGTTTTAGCTGCGTAAGCGTGAATCATGCGTGTTTCCTTGTAGGTGGCAATTAGCCTTTAATCATAGGGAAAATAGCTAAAGACAAAGATAGTTTTAGAAACAATTTAGAGTTCTACAATGATCGAATTGCATGAATCAATCCTTCGCAAACTCGTGTAAGAAAGTCGAAATCAATTGTTTCAATGCGATCGCTCGGTTTGTGATAGTGCGGATTTCTCAAGTTTGCCGTATCTGTAACCATTAATGCGCGATAGCCTCGATCCCAAAACGCAGCATGATCGCCTCTACGAGTATCCGGAACAATCTTTCCCCGCATTCCAGCAGGCAACCATTCACAACCAACCTCCGATCGACGAATTCCTCGACTCAATCGAATCAAATCTGGAATTGTTGGAATGTTGCCAATCAACGCGATAAAGTTTCCCTGATCTGGATAAAATCGCTCTAATCCTGCGGGATAGCGTTGTGAGTTGCGATCGTGATTACAATATCCCAACATTTCTAAAGCAATCATCAAGCGCAACGGTTCACCATTTAATGAAATCGCATACTGTGTGTTCCCGAAGGTATCCGACTGTGTAAAAATCTCTTCTAAATCAAAGGCAACTAATCGAATCGGATACCGCGCTGATTGTTCATAAAATGCCTTTGCCATCTCTAACAGCACAGCCACACCGGTTGCATTATCATCTGCACCCGGAGAATTTGGTACTGCATCATAATGTGCGCCAATCAGAATCGGAGGCTTTGTATTCTCACGCCCTGGTAGATTCAGAATCCAGTTGTAGTGCGTCCGCTTGCCAACCTGAAACGCATGAGATTCAACCGTTCCCCATTGTGCAAACTGTTCGCGGATGTATTGCTGAACATAAAAATGTCCCTGAGTTGCAAAGAACGGATCACGATCGCGCACCACCGCTTCGAGGTGCGATCGTAGTCTTGCAGTGGTCTCTTGCATCTACACCTCTATTAAACAAACTCACCTTTTGCAACTAAGATAACTTTGCCGCCTACTGAAATTTCAAAAGCTTCCTTTTCCTTTTTCGCTTGTAGCAGCAACAATGAAGGTCGCCCAATTCCGTAGCCTTGCTCCACTCGAATGTCGATGCTTGCACCGCGCTTCGCGTTCGACCTCTGACCGAAATAATCATGCTGCACCAGATAAGCTGCTAAACATCCATTTGCACTACCGGTGGCTGGATCTTCGGGTGTTCCTGCGATCGCTTCAACAAACACGCGCACACTTAAATGATTCTCTGCACTTCGAGTTTCAGGACAAAAAATCAGAATTGCCTTTGCTTCAGTCGTTTCGATCAGCCTAAACAGTGCGTCTCGATTCACCTTTGCTTGTTGCAAGGCAGCTAAATTCTTAAGCGGTACAATAATAAATGGTAGACCTGTAGAAACTTCCTCAATCGGAGTGCGATCGTCAATCTGTAACGGATTCAGTCCCAAGACAGATGCGATCTGCTCTCTTTCTAGCTGTTTCCCAAATGTTGGTGTATTTTGCCGCCTCCACAGTAGGTCAATCACTCCACCGGAATACGTTACTGTAACGGGAATTTGCCCAACTTGCAGATTCAAGCTAACAGTAGATACTGATTCCTGAATGACAGCTTGTTGCAAAATGAACGCTGTTCCTAAGGTGGGATGTCCTGCGAAGGGAAGCTCCTGATTTGGAGTAAAAATGCGGACTGGATAGCCCTCGTTCTGGGGCGTCTCCGATAGGATGAACGTCGTTTCTGAATAGTTCATTTCCTTTGCGATCGCCTGCATTTGCTCGGTTGTCAGCGTCTCAGCTTGACGAAAGACGGCAAGGTGGTTCCCAGCAAACTTACGCTCAGCAAATACATCCACAATGTAGAACGGTAGCGACATTCATTCCTCTCCAGTATGTGCCAGAAGATACATTAAAAGACAAATCACTTTTTAATGTGAAGAAGATCTATCTCCTCCGGACAGTCCCATTTTGTACCAGGAAAACTTTATACTAAGTTCTGACAAAAAAGTATTGCTGTTTACAATTTTGAAGTCAAACTAAAATGTTGATACTTGGACTTATGTGGGTCGCGTCGTGGTTTAGCGGCATTCCCAGTTTGGGAAGCAAGCTTCTAGACACACCCAAATATCTCACCCATGTTCTATGTCATAGCCGCGTGTGTCAATCCACGCTGCCGCGATCGTCCTCGCCACACCTCGCGATCGCAGCCCAGAACTCTCTCAACTTTGATCTCACCACATCAGACTCCCACAATCATACTCAATCAAGCTGGCTGAACACAGTCGAAGAATTACTCTTATCCTCAAGCTCGAACTCCCATCATCTCAGCGAGTTCCTTGATTCAATGCAATCTCTGTTTGAACAGTTGCCAGTAGTTGCTCCCTCGAAAGACACAGCTTCATCGGTCGCGATCGTAGAGGTGACAGATGACGGAACTCCGCTAAATCACTCAGAACCTCTCGTCCCAAGGCTTGGATTTTGGCACTGTCCCACTACTAAAACTGCATCCAGTGGCTTTCAGCTTTGGGTCAAGGGTTGTCAAATTGCCACAGTCCGCGATCGTGCCTCCGCGCAAATGCTAGCTGATCAGGTCACGCAACTGCTCGAAATTCCTAACCTTGATGCTGCAGCGCTTAAAGCCGTACTCGACAACAACCAGTTTGCAGCAAAACTGGGTGATCGCACCATTTTCACCATCAGCGATCGTGTTGCCTCTCGGCTCGGTCGCCCTGCTGAACTTCTAGCTATTGAGTGGGTGAACAATCTCCGGGTTGCGCTTGGACAAACCAGCATTCCTTTAGCAGAAGCGCAGATAGAGATGTACCAGTTAGCAAAAACCGACCACAGCATCGGGGGCATGGCATCCTGGTATGGCCCTTATTTTCACGGTCGCCAAACCGCAAACGGCGAAATCTTCGATCAAAACGAACTCACTGCCGCTCATCCCACCCTGCCGCTCGGCACCTTTCTCAAAGTGACAAATCGGCTCAACGGCAAGAGTGTGATCGTGCGGATCAACGATCGCGGCCCCTATTTTGATAATCGCGTCCTCGACTTGTCTAAGCGAGCCGCAAGGCTGCTCAGCAGCGAGGAGCGCGGAGTCGTGCCGATCGAAGCCACAGTGATGGAATCTGCCTTGATTGCACAAACTAAAAAACCGCCGCAGCAGGTCGCCCGCGTGATTACAGGCTACTGATGCAAAATAATGTGTCGCTTTGCATCGATCGTCAGCCAGCCTTCTTGTTTAAGCTGTCCAATCAGGCGCGTGACGGTGACGCGGGTAGTGCCGATCGCATTGGCTAGCTGCTGATGAGTCAATCGCACCTGAAGCCTTGTCCCGCGCTGAGCAGGTTGTCCAACTTCGTGCCGGAGTAAAACCAACAACTGTTTCAATCGCTCTTCAACGCGACGGCAACCCGATAGCGCGAGAAACGCTTCAGACTGCTGCAATCGGCGGCTGAGATGGCGAAAGAGTCCTTGACACAGCGCCGGAGATTTCTCAACTTCTGCAACGGTCAAGGGCAACAAATCGACATCGGTCAAAGCGATCGCTTGATACGGCGAAATCCACGTCAGCGGCAAGCCAAACGGCATCGAAGGGGTTGCCATTCCCAGTAACGCCTCATCTCCCGTCGGGTGCAGCGTGTTAAGAAGAACAACGCCTCGACATACCACCCAAAGCTCATTTGAACGTAAAGGAATTCCTTGACCGCCGCGAAATGGCTGTAGAGTCCGCTCCCGATAAAGCTGTTCGAGAAGAAGGCGCGAATCAGGTAGCTCAATCAACGGTGCTGCGAACGATTGGATCATGAATTCTGCTCCCGTGCTGAAATCCCGTCTCTCACTCTAAGGCTCTAATACCAAGGACAGGTAATTTCCAGATTGGCGTTTGGTTAAGATTTGACGATGAATTCTCCAGAGCGTGGCGCGAGTGCGACTTGCAGACTTCCGCTTCTGGCGACAATAATAGTTGCTAACGCTTAGCGAAAGGGTAAGCCAGTGGCACAGGAGAAAACAGTTTCAAGCGGTAAAGCATCGATCGAGTCAACTTACTACGGCTTGTTAGGGTTGCATCCTTCGACTTCGGTGCGAGAGATTCGGCAGGCATATCGAGAATTGAGCAAGCTCTATCATCCTGATACCACTGAGCTACCGCAAGCGATTGCACTCAGAAAATTTCAGTACCTAAATGAAGCATACGCGACCCTCAGCAATCCTGAACGTCGCGCAGCTTACGATCTGTCGATTGGGTACTCTCGCCTAGTCGTGGTGCGCCCGTCACCCAGCCTGCACAAAACTGACAAGCCAGAACCGAACTCTTCTGCTTATTTAGATGCCACCGATCGCCCGCTTTCGCCCGGAGAAGTGTTTGCGCTGTTTATTCTTGGAATCACATTTGTCGGCTGTTTGATTTTGGCGATCACGATCGGCATTACTCGCGGCGATCAAGCTTTTCAGCCGCTTACCGTCCAACGTCCACAGGTTCAGCCGGTAGAATTCATCCAGAACGCTCCCACGCTTTCTCCAGATCGAGCGACAATAGAATCTGCTGAAATGAATCCCTCTTATGACTCTACCTCCCGGTGATACTCCGCTTTACAACCATCCTTTGCCTGCGATCGAAGCTTGGCTAACCGAGCAAGGCTGTGAGCAAGACCCACAAGACTTGCACTGCTGGACGATCGAGCGCCCTAGATGGCAAGCCGAACTAATGCTTGATGTCGATCAACTGAGTGTGCGTTATCTCAATGTGAACGGGCGCGATGTTCAGCGATCGTTCAAATATTCGCTCAGCCGCCAAGATATCGAGGATGCTGTCTTTGCAGGACCTTAACCCCAATGACGCAAGCCAAACCGAGATTCAGCACGTTTGAAGAGTACCTCAATTATGACGATGGCAGCGATCGGGTATACGAATGGATAGACGGAGAGCTAGTTGAATTGCCGCCAGAATCAGAACCGAATACCGCGATCGCGCAAGAACTCTTTTGGCTGTTTGCAACCGCGCAAATCGTCTCACGCCGACTCATCAAGCTTTATGCGTGTCAACTTCAAGTTCCTGTAATCGAATCTGGAGATGCGGCAAATCGGTTTCCTGATTTTGTCGTTTTGCGAGAAGAGCATCTTGCGCTAACCCAATCGCAACTCACCATTACCTCAGAGATGCCGCCGCCCATTCTGGTGGCTGAAATCGTTTCTCCCGGTGATACAAATAGTGAAAACTACCTTCGCGATTATGTAAGAAAACGCGCTCAATATGCAGCCCGTGGCATTCCTGAATATTGGTTGATCGATCCGACTCGCAAAGTCGTGATTGTGCTGTACTTGGAAAGAGAGCAGTACCGCGAAGTGGGACAGTTCAGGGAGAAAGACCGTATTTCTTCCCCGACTTTCCCGGACTTAACGCTAATGGCTGCACAGATTTTGGCCGCAGGACGATAGCCTAGATTTTATTCCCAACCTTTCCAAATCGGCGCTCTCGTTGTTGATAGGAAAGCAAGGCGCGGTGAAACTCAGTGCGATCGAAATCGGGCCAAAGTGTATCGGTGACATACAACTCCGAATAAGCCGCTTGCCACAGCAGAAAATTGCTCAATCGCATTTCACCGCTCGTCCGAATTAGTAAATCTGGGTCACAAACTCCCGCTGTGTACAAATGCCGCTCGAATAAGCTTTCGTCAATATCTTCGGGTTGAATGATCCCTTGCTGAATTTGAGCGGCGATCGACCGACACGCTTTAATAATTTCTTGCCGTCCACCGTAGTTCGTTGCAATGGTGAAGCGAATGCCTTGATTGTCCTTAGTTTCTAACATCGATCTCTCAATTTCTGCTTGTAAGCTCGTCGGCAGCGCATCTAAATTACCGACGAACTTAATCCGCACATTTTCTTTCATCATCTCGCGCAATTCTTGACGTAGCACCCGTTCAAACAGTGTCATCAAAAATTCCACCTCTTCAAGCGGTCGTCCCCAATTTTCAGTTGAGAACGCGTATGCCGTTAGCGCTTCAACTCCCCAATCGCGGCAGCAGCGCAATAAATCTTTCAACACATCCACACCGCGACGATGCCCCATAATTCGGGGCTTGCCTTGGCGTTTTGCCCAGCGCCCGTTCCCATCCATAATCACTGCAACGTGGCGGGGTAAGCGATCGTGGTCTAAATCAGCAGGCAGGTCTCGTAAAATCGTGTGCTTGGCAGTAGTCATTGTGGTTTCGGGGGAACGCCGATGAAAGGGATGAGAAATCAATCTGGTTTTAGCAGAATTAAGAGTCGCCACGCTTGCGTTCGTTTGGAATCCGGCGATCTTTTACACGACCTTCATTCAGTAAACGCGAGAATAAGGATACTGCCTTTATCCGGAGTTGACGACCGAGACTTTTCAGATCGCGTGAGACGGGTTCGCGATCGCCCGATTGTGAAAACCGTTCTTCCAAAAGTTCCTTTAGTTTACTGCTCGTTAAGGGACGATTTAAAGTTCCCCGCTCAGCGAGTGAGATTGATCCCGTTTCTTCAGATACAACGACGCAAATACAGTTTTCCAGTTTTTCCGTAATTCCCATTGCGGCACGGTGGCGAGTTCCGAGTTGTCTTGAGGCAGTTTTTTCTGACAGCGGCAGAATTACTCCGGCGGCAATGATGCGTGACCCCCGAATTAGAACTGCGCCATCATGTAAGAGCGTCGTGGTCTGAAAAATTGTTTGTAGAAGTTCTTTAGAAAGTTCCGCGTTCAGTTTAACACCTGGAACTGAGAAATCTCGATCGTCGATCGCAATTCCTGTTTCAATAATCATCAATGCCCCAGTTCGATTTTGGGACAGCCCTTTCACCGCCTCTACAATCTCATCGCTCACGCTGTCGGAGCCTGGCAGACTCCGGCTCGAAGGCTGAAACAGTTGTGCAATTTCCCCGCGTCCAAGCTGCTCTAAAAATCGACGAAATTCTGACTGTAGAATGAACGCCATTGCCACTGCTGCCCCAACGACAAGATTATTCAGCACGAAGCTCAGCAGCGCCAGATCCATTCGGCGACTAATTGCTGCTGCCAGCATCAGCACAATAAAACCGCGCACCATCCACAGCGTTCGCCGTTCTCGCCCAATGATCACCAACATGACGTAAGTGAGCGCTAGCACCAGTCCTACGTCAAGCAGAAATCGCAGATTTTGAACAACAAAGGTCAGCACAGATTGCAAAGCGGTTGTCAGGAGAAGCAAGGATGAGGATTGAGCAATCGTCTTTGATGGAGCAACGTCAATCAAGGCTTTCTCTAAGCTTAGAGCGGAGAATTGCCACTGAATTACCATCTTTGCCAATCCTCACCCTTTATGGTTCCATGCTTCGTCCTTATTTCAGTCTGTCCGGGACGCGATCGTGTCGAATCAGATCTTCGTATGTTTCTCGCTCTAGGATAATATTTGCTTCTCCTTCGTGAACGAGTACCGCCGCAGGTTTGGTGAGACGGTTGTAGTTCGATGACATACTGTAATTGTAGGCTCCGGTTGCCATGACAACGAGAATATCACCCGGTTGAGTCTCTGGCAGCGCGATGTCTTTGATCAGAACATCTCCAGATTCGCAGTGCTTTCCGGCGATCGTCACCGTTTCTTTTGCTTCATCTGACATCCGATTCGCAATCACTGCCCGACAAATTGCCTGATACGTAATTGGTCGCGGATTATCCGACATTCCACCATCGACACTAATATAAGTGCGAATTCCCGGAACGGTTTTACGTCCGCCAACGGTGTAAGCAGTGATGCAAGAAGAACCGATCAGCGATCGACCCGGTTCACTAAGCAATTTCGGCAGGGGTAAATTTTCCGCTTCACACGCTTTAATCATCGATTCACAAACGATTCTCACCCATTCATCAATGCTTGGCGGATCGTCGTTCTCGTTGTAGCAAATTCCCAAACCGCCACCAACGTTAATCTCTGAGATCGTCAAACCATACTGCGCGGCTTTTTTCACCCATTGCAGCATCACGCCGCCTAAATCCCGGTGTGCTTGCAGTTCAAAAATCTGCGATCCGATGTGAGCATGAAGTCCAATCAGCGAAATGCTCGGATTTTGACTGACGAATTGGAAAACTTCTTCGACGTGGTTTGGATCAAATCCAAATTTGCTGTCTAAGTGTCCGGTGCGAATGTACTCGTGCGTGTGACAATCCAAGCCGGGTGTGATTCTCAGCATGATTCGGATTGGACGATCGCTCTCAATCTGCGTTAATCGCTGCAATTCCAAACGATTATCAACGACGATCGTACAGCCCGATTTCGCCGCTAATTCCAATTCAGCGATCGATTTGTTATTTCCATGCAGATAAATCTTGGCGGGATCAGCCCCTACCTGAAGCGCCGTATAGAGTTCGCCTCCGGTTGCCACATCGATTCCTAAGCCTTCATTGGACACGATCGAGCAAACTGCGAGACAATTCCAAGCTTTCGAGGCGTATAGCACTTGAGCCTCTGCCGGATAGTAGCGTTGAAACGCATTGCGATACTGTTGGCAAGCCGTTCTCAGGCCTGCTTCATCCAAAATATAAAGCGGCGATCCAAAATGTTTCACTAACTCGGTGACATCACAGCCGCCGATTTCGAGATGCTCTCGATCGTTCACCTTGGCGGTCAGCGGCATTAAGAATTGATTGGGAGAGCGATCGGAACCGGATTCCGGTAAATACTGGCGACCCGAATTGTGCGCGACTTGCGCTTGCGTCACTACCATTGCTTGCTTTGTGTCCTCAATGATTCTGGGGAGTTTGGCAATCTTGCCACATTGTTCTAGTGTACAAGCGCAAGGGTATTCAGGTGGACACCAGAGGATTAAGGAAAGCTGTTAAAGCGCGATCGAATGCGGCAAAGTAAGAATGTCTTTGAAGCGATCGGGTCTGGAAGGTTTTAAGAACCGAACCTTCTGCTAACAGCGTCAAACTGGGATGAAGTTGCCCAAATGCAAAGATGACTTGATCTTGATAACCTTGAGCATTTTCGCAAGTTCATGCAGTCTGTAGCTTTTTGCCGAGTAGTGATCGTGCCCATTCAGGTGCAAGTGTATCGCAAGCGTGAACTGTCGGAGTTTGAATGAGTTCGATTTCATCGATCTCTACGATCGCTCTCACAGTCAAAGTTTGGCTTTCAAAAATGAATTGCACCTGATCGAAACAGGGTTCTTCTTGAGTGAAGAGCCTGTCTTCGAGTGCCAGAACATTGACCAACAGTGAACCGATACGGGAAACCTAGCCTGTCTAGTAAATCAGCAAAGTTGCTGTCTTTGGTCATCAGAACAACGGATTGCGCTGTTGCTACCTCGAAAATCTCAGGATCTTCAGCATCTCTCAAACCAACATCTCTTAAGGCGAATGCTGTAATGCCAAACGTATTCGTGATCCAAAGCGCGATCGCAGGCGATAAATGTGCATCGAGCCAGATCGTCATGCAACCAATACTGAATGATTGAGCTTACGTGAAGCATATATAAAGAGATGCTTTCAAATCATCTGCTTCCAAATCGGGCATCTCTTCCAAAATTTGCTCAGCACTCAATCCAGCAGCAAATAAATCCAAAACATCTGATACTCGAATTCTCATCCCGCGAATGCAAGGGCGACCTCCACACTGTCTGGGATTAATCGTGATCCTTCAGAGTAGTTCTGACATCGTGCTGCGCTCCGCAACAAAACCATGTTTCAGTCCAACAAGATCAAGCTTCGATACAATCAGAACCGTTCTGTTACTTGTAACATTGTGAATCGCATCACGCTCCAAACGATCGCTCCCTCCCTCCTCCCCCAAGTCCTCGAACTTGATCGCATTTGTTTCGGGGGTTTATGGACGCTCGAAGGCTATCAGCGCGAAATCGATAGCCCGAACAGCGAACTCATCGCCATCACCTCTGGCGATCGTCTGATTGGATATGGATGCTTTTGGGCGATCGTAGACGAAGCGCACATTACGATTATTGCCGTTCATCCTGATCATCAGCAACAAGGATTGGGAAAACTGCTTTTGTTTGCGTTACTTGATCGTGCTCGTCAGCGTCAGATGAAACACGCTACATTAGAAGTCAGAATTTCTAATCAATCCGCAATTTCCCTATACGAGAAATTTCAGTTTAAGGTTGCGGGACAGCGTAAAGACTACTACACTGACACAGGCGAAAATGCGCTGATTCTTTGGCGCGGCGGACTCCAAGCAGCAGAATTTCAGAGCCTTTTGAAAGAAAAGTGGCTGAAGATACGCGATCGTCTTACGCAGTGCGATCACATACTGATCGATCCCGAATCTCTATTAAGTCTCGAAAAAACTAGCTTGACTAAACCATAAGAGATCGATAAGAATCTCTCTTTGGTCGTAAATCTAACCATTTCTAATCGAGAACTGATCGCACACGTTCGGTAATCTCCCCATTTCCCTGTTGTGAAGCGTCATAACCGGAAAGATCCACTATGCTAGAATCAGACCTACGCAGCAGGTGATGGAAATACGCCATGTTTGAACGCTTCACAGAAAAAGCCATTAAGGTGATTATGTTAGCCCAAGAGGAAGCACGCCGCTTGGGTCATAACTTTGTGGGTACAGAACAGATCCTCCTGGGTCTGATCGGAGAAGGAACGGGTGTCGCTGCCAAAGTCCTCAAGTCGATGGGAGTGAACCTCAAGGACGCTCGCATCGAAGTTGAGAAAATTATCGGTCGCGGATCGGGCTTTGTCGCAGTGGAAATTCCGTTTACCCCACGTGCAAAGCGCGTCTTGGAACTATCACTTGAAGAAGCTCGCCAACTCGGTCACAACTATATTGGAACCGAACACCTGCTTTTAGGTCTCATCCGAGAAGGGGAAGGCGTTGCTGCAAGAGTCTTAGAAAACCTTGGCGTTGACCTCTCGAAAGTACGTACTCAAGTGATTCGGATGCTGGGTGAAACCGCCGAAGTCACTTCCGGCGGCAGCCAAGGTCGCACCAAAACCCCGACTTTGGACGAATTCGGCTCGAATCTCACCCAAATGGCAGCCGAAGGCAAACTTGACCCCGTGGTCGGTCGCCAAAAAGAAATCGAACGAGTGATCCAAATTCTCGGTCGCCGGACGAAAAACAACCCTGTTCTCATCGGCGAACCCGGTGTGGGTAAAACTGCGATCGCAGAGGGACTCGCTCAGCGCATCGCCAACGATGATGTTCCTGACATCCTGGAAGATAAGCGCGTTGTGACCCTCGATATCGGTCTGCTGGTCGCAGGGACGAAGTATCGAGGTGAATTCGAGGAACGCTTAAAGAAAATCATGGATGAAATCCGCTCCGCCGGAAATGTCATTCTGGTGATCGACGAAGTTCACACCCTGATTGGTGCGGGTGCAGCAGAAGGCGCGATCGATGCCGCCAATATTCTCAAGCCTGCCCTTGCCCGTGGTGAACTGCAATGTATCGGTGCAACGACGCTCGACGAGTATCGCAAGCACATCGAACGAGATGCCGCCCTGGAACGTCGCTTCCAGCCCGTCATGGTCGGTGAACCCTCGGTTGATGAAACAATCGAAATTCTCCGTGGCTTGCGTGAACGCTATGAGCAGCACCACAAGCTGAAGATCGCAGACGAAGCGCTTGAAGCTGCGGCAAAACTCTCAGATCGTTACATCTCAGATCGATTCTTGCCGGATAAGGCGATCGACTTGGTCGACGAAGCCGGATCGCGGGTGCGGTTGATTAACTCGCAATTGCCGCCTGCCGCGAAAGAACTCGATCGCGAACTGCGTCAAGTTCTCAAGGATAAAGATGATGCGGTGAGATCCCAGAACTTTGATCGGGCGGGTGAACTGCGCGATCGCGAAATGGAGATCAAAGCAGAGATTCGAGCGATTGCACAAACTCGCAAGACAGAATCCACTGATGAAAATGCTTCCCCGGTTGTGGGTGAAGATGACATCGCGCAAATTGTGGCATCTTGGACAGGTGTTCCGGTGAACAAGCTCACCGAATCCGAATCCGAGAAGCTGCTGCACATGGAAGACACGCTGCATACTCGCTTGATCGGTCAAGACGAAGCAGTGAAAGCCGTGTCAAGAGCCATTCGTCGGGCGCGGGTTGGATTGAAGAATCCGAACCGACCGATCGCATCGTTTATCTTCTCTGGTCCGACTGGAGTTGGTAAGACCGAATTAACGAAAGCGCTTGCCGCTTACTTCTTCGGTTCAGAAGAAGCGATGATTCGGTTAGATATGTCGGAATTCATGGAGCGTCACACCGTTTCTAAGCTAATCGGTTCGCCTCCTGGATATGTCGGTTACAACGAAGGTGGTCAATTAACCGAAGCCGTTCGCCGCAGACCTTACACTGTTGTGCTATTCGACGAAATCGAAAAAGCACACCCCGATGTCTTCAACATGCTGCTGCAAATCTTGGAAGATGGTCGCTTGACCGATGCCAAAGGACGCACCGTAGATTTCAAGAACACGCTGCTGATCATGACCTCGAACATTGGTTCTAAAGTAATCGAGAAAGGTGGCGGCGGACTTGGATTCGAGTTCTCCACAGAGAACGAATCGGAATCGCAGTACAACCGCATCCGCTCCTTGGTGAATGAAGAACTGAAGCAATACTTCCGTCCTGAGTTCCTGAACCGACTCGACGAAATTATCGTATTCCGTCAGTTGAACAAGGCGGAGGTCAAGGAAATTGCCGACATCATGCTCAACGATGTGTTCAAGCGTCTGAAAGAGCAAGGAATTACGCTGCAAGTCACCGAGCGATTCAAGGATCGTTTGGTGGATGAAGGCTACAACCCAAGCTACGGCGCACGCCCATTACGTCGGGCGATCATGCGATTGCTGGAGGACTCGTTAGCTGAAGAGATTCTGTCAGCACGGGTGAAAGATGGCGATACCGCAACCGTTGACGTAGATGAAAATGGACAAGTGACGGTTCTACATGGTCAAGAACGCGAATTGTTGCCGCAAGCAGCAGAATAGGTTCTGACGATCGCATAACTCAAAGCGGCGGAGAGGTTTTAGAACTTCCCGCCGTTTTGCTTTGCAATTTTGGTGAAAATGGGCGAGCTATTCAAATTAATACCTTATTTTTTTAGAAATTGGGCTAGAGGAAGCGGAAGAACTGCGCTCTGCTCTTCGACAAGCGCTTGCAACTCAAGATGCCATTCCCGTCAGCCATAATTCTTATGGACAGAAATACCGAATCGATATTGAGATGACACGATCCGACAAACAAGCGATCATCAGAAATATCTGGATTGTTCGAGACAACGAAAACTTTCCTCGCCTAGTCCCTTGCTACGTTCTCTGAACTATGGAAATGGAAATATGAAACTCTTAGACGTTGTTGCACTCACTAAAGATTTACCAGACCAAAACCTTTACAAAAGGCAAGTCGGTACGATCGTTGAGGTTTACGATCTCACTACCTTTGAGGTCGAATTCGTTGATCCTTAAGGAAAGACGTATGCAGTACAGACCCTGAATGCAAACCAATTAATTCAGCTTCACTAAAAAGTCTTCTAAACGTTAGACTTATACAGTTCAAATATCTCATTCAGGACAATTACAGAAGAAATGGGCGGTCGTATTTATACAGCAAAAGATTTCTCAATGGTCGCGAGTTCAATAGCAGGTGCTTCAAGTACTTTTCGAGCTATGGAACCTGAGCACCGAGCAAGAGTTGCCTTGTATCTCCATGAAATAGGTTCAACACTTAAGCAAGTTTCTAATGCTCTACGTAAAGGTGAATCTCTTGATGAATTGCAGGGTGCAATGCAAATACACGTTTTGATGTTTGCGGAAACTGTTGCTGGCGTTGTCGATCCAGGGTTAATCGATTACCTTCAAGCGATACTCGGCGAACATTGGGTATACGAAAGTTTAGAGTCTCAGATTTACGACAAGGACTATCCATATCTTCAAGGTAGTGAGCAAGATGATTTTCCAGAACATGATCATCTTACGCCCAAGCTTGGACTTACTGAGTATCGCTTAGGAAAACTGGATGAAGCTGCTGGAATGTTTAAAGCTCTTGCAACAGCACTTCAAGCACAAGGTTAAACTCAGGTCGCTGGACATAGAGAGTGTATGAATTTGAATCTTGTGCTTAAAGACTATATCCCACTCTTTCAAACAGTTACTGGTGGGCTACTAACATTTATTGGAGGATTACTAGGTAATATTCTTATTCAACAAAGACAGAGACGTGCTGAGATAAACAGCTTAGCTTCGGCTTTCTATGGAGAGATACAGGCGTTAATGGGAATAGTTGAGAAGCGACAATATATTCAGGGAATTAAAGATGCAATTAATGATCTGCGAGCAGGTAGAAAGATTTTTTATCAGATGCGCGTGACACGAAAATATTTCAACGTATATGAAAAGAACTTAGACAAGATAGGAATCTTACCTAATCCACTACCTGAGAAGATTGTTGAACTTTACACAGTTATGACAGCAATTTTGGAGGATCTAGATATACTTAACGAGCCAAATTTTTATGAGGAAGATCCTGAGATAGTCGCCTCACATTTAGCAGAGTTGCTATCTCTATTTGTGTATGCAACCGAATCAGGTCAAGAAGTTTGCCGACAGATAAAGAGTATGAAACTGCTGAGGTGAAGTAGAGAGAATTTTATCAGTTCACGAAAATTCCTGAAGAATACAGTTATTGATAATTGGAACAATTTTTCATGTTGTCGTAGTAATAAAAGATTTTCCAAAGCAGAACCCACACAAAGGACTGATTGGAGCAATTGTTGAAGCTATGATACTGACACCTTTGAAGTCGAATACGTTACTCTTGGGAAAAACTTATAGGCTTTAGACATTAGATTTAGATCAGTTGCTGCAACTTCACTATCAGCCATTTCTTCAATTGACTCAATAAAAAAAATGCTTCCCCGAAACCAGAGAAGCATTTTTCAATTTAGTAAGCGTCTTGCAGTTCGTAGAAGTCGTGGGAGATGTAGTCCTTGCGGAGTGGATAGCCTACCCAGTCTTCCGGCATCAGCAAGCGTTTCAAGTTCGGGTGTCCTTCAAAGACAATCCCGTACATATCAAACGTTTCTCGCTCCTGCCAGTCTGCGCCTTTCCAAATCCAGAACACAGACGGCACTCTCGGATCTTCACGTGGTAAGAACACTTTCAACCGAACTTCATCCGGTCGATCGGCGTTGTCTGTTAATTTAATCAGGTGATAAAAGCTCACTAACTGATCGCCAGGACCCAAATCGTATCCACCCTGACACTGAAGGCAGTTAAAGCCACTCGCATACAGCGCGGTACAAAACGGAATCAGCAATTCCGGTTCAACTTTAATCATTTCAACGCCACTGGCATCTAGTCCCATGAACTCATGATCAAAGCCGTTCTGAGTCAGCCACTTTGAAGTTTTGCCAGCTTCAACGATCGTTGTTTCAGTCGCTTGTTTTTCTTCAGCCACGATCGCTCTTCTCCTTTTCCGCTTCTAATACCGCAGGCACTTCTAGACCCAGCGCTTCTGCCAACTCACGTGGCGGTGAAATACGCGTATCCGCTTGCAGGTATTTACCATCGTGAACGAGCGGTGCAGCATGCATGTTGTGAGTCGTGCTGTAGTAACGGTGCGTTTGCCGCAGTTCACCCCGTTCTTGAATCGACTCGTTTGAAATTTTCTTGCGGAGTTTAATGATCGCATCCACGATCGCTTCCGGTCGTGGAGGGCATCCCGGCAAATAGATATCTACTGGGATTAGCTTGTCCACGCCTCGAACCGCAGTCGTAGAGTCAGCGCTGAACATTCCGCCTGTGATCGTGCAAGCACCCATTGCGATCACGTATTTCGGTTCGGGCATTTGCTCATAGAGACGCACCAAAGCCGGAGCCATCTTCATCGTGATTGTGCCTGCGGTAATGATCAGATCCGCTTGGCGAGGGCTTGATCGGGGCACCAGACCAAAGCGATCGAAGTCGAATCGAGAACCAATCAATGCGGCAAACTCGATAAAGCAGCAAGCCGTTCCAAACAGAAGCGGCCACAAGCTCGATAATTTAGCCCAGTTGTACAAATCATCTACTGTCGTCAAAATGACGTTTTCGGATAATTCTTGCGTCACACCTGGACGCTCGATGGGATTGATAAGTGACCCACTGTTAACAGCAGGTGCTTCAGGATTCATGACCATTCCAATGCTCCTTTCCGCCAAGCGTAGACCAGACCGACAACTAGAATCGCAATAAAGATCAGGGCTTCAATAAACGCCAGCAATCCGAGGCGATTGAAAGCGACTGCCCAAGGGTACAGAAACACCGTTTCTACGTCGAAGATCACGAAGACCAAAGCGAACATATAGTAACGGATATTGAATTGAATCCATGCACCCCCGATCGGTTCCATCCCTGACTCGTAGGTGGTACGACGTTCAGGACCTCGACGGCTAGGGCGAACTAGCTTAGAAGCCAGAAGAGCCAGAACCGGAACTAAACTGCAAATCAGCAGGAAGCCTAATAGATATTCATAGCCGCTTAGGACATACACAGGTATTCGCCGCCTCTCGTTCTACAAAGTGGACTGGTTTACGTCGCTTTACACTTTAATTATAGTGTGCCGCAACATATCATCGTGCGCTGAAACCGCGCCCAAATCAAGGACTCTGATGCGATCGCTTCTGAATCGAAGTCATCAAGAGAAATCTATCGAAGCTGAGTCATTTCTAGAAAGAGTATATGACGATCGCCAAACATTTTCGCTTTAGACGATCGATGTTTGAGGAGATCGCAATAATGTCATAATAATTAACGAACACTTTAAGGTTTGGGTCACTCCCTGACGTTTTGCCATGAGTACCGAAGCTGCTGATCCGAAAGAAAACGCGCTAGAGCCTGAAGTTAAGCCTATCGATCCGAGAGATCTCGATCGACATGAGTGTGCAGCCTGTGGCTACACCTACGAGCCAACGAAGGGCGACGATCGCAACGATGTCCCCGCTGGCGTGGCGTTTGAGGATTTGCCGTTGACTTGGAAATGCCCAGTTTGCGGTGTGCCGAAAAAGCGCTTTCAGAATGTGGGGCCGCTGAATGCACCTTCTGGATTCAAGCAGAATCTAAGCTACGGGTTGGGGGTCAACACCTTAACGCCAGGGCAAAAGAACCTCCTCATCTTTGGCGGACTGATTCTGGCATTTATTTTCTTTCTAAGTCTTTACGGGTTGCAGTAGTGCAACGGATTGAACCCTTTATTCACTGAGATCAAGTGCGATGTATCGGATTTTGAGAGCCTGGAAACAGTTTGTAATTTTGTTAGCGGTTGTCTTCCTGGCGACTGGCTGTAAAGGGTTTTTACCCGCGGTTGTAAATAATCCATGGCAAGTGGTGCCGCTGCCGATCGAGGAAAATATGCTCGATATTGGGTTCACGGGTGACAAGCAGCACGGCTGGATGGTGGGTACGAATTCAGCGCTGCTTGAAACGACAAACGGCGGTAAAACCTGGAAGCAGAAGGTTTTAGAACTGGGTGAACAAAAATATCGCCTCACTTCAGTTCATTTCTTAGGAAACGATGGTTGGATTGCCGGTCAGCCTTCGATTTTGCTGCATACTAGCGATGCCGGTAAATCGTGGTCACGTCTGCCACTGAGTAGTAAGCTTCCCGGATCTCCGGAGAAGATAGTTGCACTGGGTAAGGACAGTGCTGAGATGACTACCGATGTGGGTGCAATTTATCGCACCACCGATGGGGGGAAGAACTGGAAAGCCCTTGTTTCCGAGGCGTTTGGGGTGATGCGGAGTATTGATCGCACTCCCGATGGCAAGTACCTCGCTGTTTCTTCAACAGGTAACTTCTTTTCGACCTGGAAGCCCGGTCAAGATATTTGGCAACCTTACAACCGTAACAGTTCACGCAAGCTACAGAACATGGGCTTTGCTCCTGACGGCCATTTGTGGATGTTAGCTAGAGGTGGACAAATTCAATTCACTGCTTCAGACAATCCAGAAGATTGGCTAGAAGCTCAAAATCCTGAATTCTCGACCAGTTGGGGGCTGTTAGATTTGGGATATCGCACTCCCAAAGAACTCTGGGTTGTCGGCGGAAGTGGCAATCTCTTAGCAAGCTTTGATGGCGGTAAAACTTGGCAAAAGGATCGCGATGTTGAAAACATTCCCGCCAACCTTTACAGAGTTATTTTCTTCGACTCAAACACAGGATTCATCATGGGTCAGCGAGGGACTTTATTAAAGTATGAATCCACTCCGCAAACTGCATAACTGAGGATCAGGGGATCAATTTCACAGATTCCCTTGTGAGGGTATCTCCCGTCCCGTATGATACAGATAAGGCTTTTGTTCGTTGACTTCTGGAGAGAGCTAATACATGGCAGGTACTACTGGTGAGCGTCCGTTTGGGGACATTATTACAAGCATTCGCTATTGGGTGATTCACAGCATCACGATTCCTGCATTGTTTATTGCAGGTTGGTTGTTCGTCAGCACAGGTTTGGCATACGACGTTTTTGGTACGCCTCGCCCGAATGAATACTATCCCACTGCCCGTCAAGAGCAGTTGCCGATCGTCAGCAACCGCTCCGAAGCAAAGCAGCAGGTTGATAAGTTTGCCTCGCAAGTTGGCAAGTAGTTTTTAGTTCTACGAGGTTATAAAACAATGACAAGCAACACTCCGAACGAACCGATTTCATATCCGATTTTTACCGTTCGCTGGTTAGCAGTGCATACTTTGGCAGTTCCAGCGATCTTCTTTATTGGCGCGATCGCTTCAATGCAATTTATTCAACGATAGGAGCTTGAACTGTGGCAGGAATTAAAGGTTCTCCAAACCCGAACAAGCAGCCCGTTGAGCTGAATCGGACTTCGCTGTATTTGGGTCTTTTGCTAATTTTTACGCTGGGGATTTTGTTCTCTAGCTATTTCTTCAACTAGATACTCGTTTCATTTGTGTTAGGAGGATAAGACTGTGCAAACTGGTGGAAGAATTCCCTTGTGGCTTGTGGCAACGGTTGCAGGCTTGGGTGCAATCGGTGTTTTGGGACTGTTCTTTTATGGTTCCTACACCAGCATTGGTTCGTCGCTGTAAGCCGATCGAACCGTTCAGATAAGAAAAGCCGTCCAATGGGTTATGTTGGACGGCTTTTGTATGCTAATGCGTTTGGAACTAGAGGCTAGATGCCGCTTGGATCTTCGCGCTCGATGTACAAGAACAACAAACCGAAGACGACCGTGGGAACTAACCAGGTCACGACGGGAATGAGAATCCAGGGCAGATATGAAGCTGCGTATGAACCTGTCATAAGAAAAGTTTCCTATTCGTTAGATGATTCCATTTGTGAATGTACCTGTGAAGGGTGACACGGATCTGAGGTTTCTCAAGATTCTTAACATTCGGATGAGCAGGTGTAGTGCTTAATTGATCGATTCCAATTCACTTAGAGACTGAATCTTAACGTCGCCCCCCTCGATCGTATCGAGTTGCACTAGCTATGGAGCAAACCCATTCCAGTCCCTAATTCGCAGGCTAACAGTAGAATTCAGGTGCTCATCGAGTTCAATCATCATGCCCGTATCCTCAAACATTCCCAAAATCATTCTCGATACCGATCCGGGTGGCGATGATATTTTTGCGCTGCTTTGGCTGCAAAGTTTCGCGAAACAAGGTTTAGCAGAATTGATTGCGGTCACGACCGCAGGCGGCAATGTCTCGACTGAAAAGACATTTTCTAGTGCAAGTCGAATTCTAAGCTTAGGGGGATTGGCAGAGGTGGAAGTGGGGCGGGGAGTTACGATCGCTCATTCCCCCAATGATGCTTCACACATTCACGGTAACGATGGCATGGGTAATTTATCCTCGCAGCTTCCCGATGCGATTCACAGCTATGAAATGGCTCGGCACTCTGATGATCTTCTAATTGATCGATTGAATGCGATGCCTGGGGAAATTACGATCGTCGCGATTGCCCCACTCACAAATCTCGCAGCCGCAGAGAAAAAAGCCCCCGGTGTTCTCAGAAACGCAAAGGAAATTATCATCATGGGCGGTGCATTCGGCTGTCCCGGCAACATTACTTCTCATGCAGAATTTAATGTCTGGTTTGATCCAGAAGCAGCAGAGATTGTGCTGAATAGTCGTTGTGATTTGGTGATCACTCCGCTCGATATTACGCGGCGGCTGATCTTCACGAGAGAAGTGGCACAGTCGATCGTTCAAAGCAATCCACACAGTGAATTAGCACAATTTTTGATCAGTCTTTGTGAGTTCATGATTGGTACTGCCTTAGAGTATCGAGAAACAAATGAAATCTTAGGGTTTCTTGTGCATGATGCGGCAACTTTAGGGTACTTGTTTTACCCAGAAACAATGATGTGGAAACGGGCAAGAGTGCAGATCGAAACGCGGGGAGAATGGACACGAGGACAAACATTGATCGACGATCGTAATCTTGCAAAGCAACCTGCAAATGCTTGGGTTGCCACCGAAGTCGATGCAGCAAGATTTTTCACCAGCCTGATTGAAGATTTGAAGACGCTGATTCGATGCAAACATAAAAGGGTCAGATAAAAGCTGACCCAATCAATGCAATTAGCAATCTAAAGTGTTTTCCAGTTCCCAAGGCGTGACGCAACTCGTAAATTGATTCCATTCTTGGTGTTTGAGCTTGAGATAAGCAGTGGCGAATGGTTCACCCAGCGATCGAGTAATCATTTCATTCGATGCTAAACACCGCAGAGCGTCGAGTAGATTCTTAGGTAAGGGTGTTGCTTCACCCGCAGGTAGCGGATCAGTATAGCTATTGTTATCGCGTCTAACGCCCGGATCACGTTTTTGAACGATGCCATCTAATCCGGCTGCAATTAATGCGGCCGGTAATAGATAAGGATTCGCTGCACCATCGGCTAAACGGAATTCAAAGCGTCCAGCGTCGGGAATGCGAATCGTATGTGTGCGATTGTTGCCACTGTAGCTCGCTGTGTTCGGAGACCAGGTTGCACCGGAGAGTGTGACAGGTGCATTGATGCGTTTGTAAGAGTTGACGGTTGGATTCGTGATGGCGCAGAGGGCTTCGGCCGAATGCAGTACCCCTGCAATGAATTGATAACCGAGTTGGGACAGTCCTAACTCGCCTTGCGGGTCGTAGAAGAGATTTTCCTGTCCGGCATTGTCCCAGAGTGAAACATGGGTGTGACAGCCGTTTCCGGTAAGATGGGCGAACGGTTTTGGCATAAAGCTGGCTCGGAGTCCATGCTTTTCTGCGATCGATTTGACCATGTATTTGAAGAACGCTTGGCGATCTGCCGTCACTAACGCATCCGCATACATCCAGTTCATCTCGAACTGCCCGTTTCCGTCTTCGTGATCATTCTGATATGCGCCCCATCCGAGTCCTAACATCGCATCGCAGATTTCGCGAATGACATCATATTGACGCATTAAAGACTGTTGATCGTAACAAGGTTTGCTTTGGAGATCGCGCCCATCTGCAATCTGTTCACCGTCTGGACTGAGCAAGAAATACTCGCATTCTACGCCCGTTCGCACTCGGTAGCCGAGGTCTTGTGCCTGTTGTAGAACTCGCTTCAAGACAACACGCGGCGCTTGCTCTAAAGGTTCTCCAGTAATAGTGTGTAAATCCGCGGCTAGCCAAGCCACTTCAGGTTGCCAAGGCAGTTGAATTAAGCTGGATGGATCGGGAATGGCTAAAATATCTGGATCTGCGGGAGTCATGTCTAACCAAGCGGCAAAGCCTGCAAATCCGGCTCCGCTGATTGCCATCTGATCAATGCTTTCAGTCGGAACGAGCTTCGATCGCGCCACCCCAAACAAATCCGTAAACGAAATCAGAAAGTAGCGAATCCCTTGAGATTGAGCGATTTGGGAAAGCGTCGTCATAATGAGTGCTGGAGTAGGGTTTGAATGTGCGATCGGATAAAGGCTGCGTCGTTGGGATTGTCATAGGGATTGCCCGCTCGATGACCCCAGATCGAGTCGATTGCATGATATTTTGCATTCGACAAGAGAGCAGCTTCTGCTGCACAATCTTCCGGTGTAAAGTACAAATCTGTTGTTGCAGGCATTACAAATGTTTTTGCCTGAATCGCACTCATCGCCGCAAGGTAATCTCCCTGGTAGATTGGATTGTCGCTGACATCGCAATGCAGCCAAGTATCAATCATGGCTAAAAGGTTGTGCGGGTTGCGCTTACGGTAGTTCATTTCCCAAAATCGCGTGATGTAGTTCTCCAGCGAACTATATCCAAGCTGATAGTAGCAACCCTCTCGATAGAAAGCCTGGGAAGCCGCCCAACTTGCATAAATGCGGGCAAAGGCTCGAAATCCACGATCAGGCACTGTTTCAAATCGCGTTCCTGTCCAAGCTGGGTCAGCCGTCAGTGCAGTTCGTAAGCTTTGCAGGAAGATGCGATTGTGATCGGTGGTTCGAGCCGTACCGCAGAGGGCAGCAATGCGTAACACACGATCGGGATAAAGCGCTCCCCAGTGATACGCCTGCTGTGCGCCCATTGACCAACCGTAGATCAGGGCAAGTTGTTCAATCTGAAAGACTTCCTGAAGGAGCCGTTGCTGTGCACGAACGTTGTCAAAGTGACTAAACCAAAAGCCTTGTTCTTCTAAACCAACATCACTATTGCTGGGCGAGGTTGATAGACCATTGCCCAGCATATTCGGAATGATAATGAACCATTCGCTTGGATCTAAGATTCCGTCGGGGCGAATTAACCAATCGATATCGGTGTGCTGCGCTCCGTATGAAGTGGGGTAGAGAATGGCATTGGTACGATCGTGGTTCAACGTCCCGTAGGTTTGATAGACAATCTGTGCTTCGGGTAAGGCCGCACCACAGTACAACGAGAAGTTTTTCAGCGTAAAACAACTTGCAGATTGGGTCATACTAGCTCTTTTGCAAAGTTGTAGTTCACTTCAACATAGCCTTGATCTTTGAAGGTGAACTGCTCTCTTAACTGCTGATGGGCTGCGGAAAGTTGATGAAACGGAATTGAGGGATAAAGATGGTGTTCTGCATGAAAGGGCATATTCCACATCAAAAACTGAAGCGGAAATAGGGTTCTGGTCGATCGAGTGTTCGTAAACGGATTGTCATCATGGGTGCATCCGGTATGTTCCGACAACAGAATCATCCGCAGAATCGGCTGTCCAACGGCTAACGGCAGCACCCAATAGACGACAAACCAAGGCTGATGAGCATAGATTGAAACCGCGATCGCAACCGCATACACGGCTAACTGCGATCGGACTGAAAGCATTACACCCGCACGAGCTTCTTCCGAGATGTAGGGATAATCCTCTAACTGTCCCAAAGCAACGCGAAAATGCGTTTTCAGCTTGCCCCACCACCACGTAATACCGCTCATAGTAATGAGATAGTCTACTAAAGTTTGAGGAAGCGGATCGCCAAGTTCTGGGTCTTTGTCGAACAGTTGGGTGTAGCGATGATGCCATTTGTGATAGCGACGGTAGAACGCGCCATTGTAAAAAGATAAGAGACCTGCGAGCCAGCAAACGACATCATTCAATAAATTGTTCTCGAATGCAGTCCGGTGTGAACACTCGTGCATTGGAGCAAACATCGCAGCAAACCCAAACCCGTAAACAATCACGGCGGGAATTGCAATTGCCCAATTGTGTCCTAAATTCGTGCCCCAAAGATAACCGCTAGTGCCTAAGATCGCTAAATGTCCAAAAAGTTGAAGCAGACCCCTGAGGGTCGATCGCGTATTCAACGCTTTCAAAGCTTCGCTACTGAGAGGTGTGTATCGCTTTGACTCGGATTCAATCAAGTTAGACTCAGAAATGGATAAACTCATCGTCTTTTTCCTACCATTAAGCTGAACTTGTTATAACAAGCAAGAATAGCAATATATCACCAAAACTCTGTAATGAATGCTACTAAATCATGGGAACTCCTCTACACACGATAATCTCCAAACACCTACGCGATCGTATGGTTAGCGGTCAGTATAAACCCGGAGATCAACTACCGAGTGAGCATCAATTAATGTCGGAATTTGAAGTCAGCCGGATTACGGCAAGACGAGCGATCGCAAATCTGATGCAGCAGGGTTTAGTCGTCGTGCAGCAAGGGAAGGGGGCGTTCGTCGCCAGTCAGCAGAAAGTCACGCATTCTTTATCGAGCCCATTGTTGCTCGAAGCAGATATGGCGCAGCAAGGCGTAACGATCACAGTTCGGACGTTAGTGTTTGAATTAGTTACCGTTCCGCAGGACGTTCAGGAAATCTTGGCGGCATCGATCGCCTACTTTCAAAAGAAAGTATTGCTATTCAATGGGGTTCCGGGCTGTGTTGATATTACTTACATTGTTCCAGAGCTAGGGGAGATTTATGCGGAAGATCTTAAGCAGCAACTCAGCCTCACCGTGCTTGAGAAGCATGGAATTTTTACAGAGAAGCTTGATGCTGTGATTGAATGTACACAAGCAGATGACGAAACCAGTGAGCAATTAGAAGTGCCCTTGGGACATCCGCTCATCGTTTATCAGCACACTGCTTATATCGAAGGGAATTGTGCGATCGTACACGGTAAATCCATCTCACGCGGCGATCGTCTCTGTTATTCGGTACAAATTAATCGAAACTAAGTTATGTCACTCTAAGTTATGTCACTCTAAGTTATGTCGCTCTAAGTTATGTCACTTTATGCTTTAGCCATTCACACCAGTAGTCCTGATTTGGGATTGATGATTTCAGATTTTGAGGGCAATCAGCGATCGTCCGTTCAAAATTTAGGACGTGAATTATCAAGTTCGCTGCACGTTCACCTCACCGAATTTCTCAAACCTCAATCTTGGCAAGATCTTGCCTTTCTTGCTGTCGCCATCGGCCCAGGTGGATTTACTGGAACTCGTATCGGTGTTGTTGCCGCCCGAACGCTTGCACAACAGCTAGAAATTCCATTATTTGGAGTGTCGAGTTTAGCAGCGATCGCGCTTCAATCGGGGTACCGTGGCACGATCGCCGTGCAAATGCCGGCGCAGCGAGGTGAACTTTATACTGCAATCTATCAGCGCGATGAAACGTTAAAGGTCATGCAGCCTGATGCCGTGATGACCGCCCCAGAATGGGAGCAAATAAAACAATCGATTGATTTCCGAGTTGAAGCGGAGCCGCATCAAGGACGCTATGTTGAGGGGATAAGCGAGATCGCGCTCATCAATTGGAAAAAAGGGGAGCGCCCCCATTGGTCAGAAGCGCTCCCCTACTATGGTCAACATCCTGTTGAAACAAAATTAAATTAGTTCGATCGATTCAGGCTGTCTTGCAGGGCATCACCGCTACGCTCTGCGGTATCCGGGTACATTTGTCCGAAATCTTTCACCGCTTCGCCTGTTTCTTTCCCAATGCGGTTCAGACGTTCGCCCAAGTTGCCGGAAGTTTCACGAGCTTCGCGGTTCCATTCTCCGGTGGTTTTGGGGCGATCGCTGGTGTCACTTTGTAAATCTTGCTTGATCTTACCCATCAAGTTCTGAGTTCCAGGTTGCTCTCCTGCACTCACCACCCGACGACCTTCGTACAGAGTTTTTTCTTTCTTATTCGGGCTATCTGGCGCACCTGGAGAATAAGACGGATCTGCTGCCGCATGAGCGACTTGCATCGGGGCAAGCAACAGAACTGCAAACAGTAGGATTGCTAATACAGCGAGACGAAGTTCTTTTAACACTAGCTTTAATCTATTCATGCGTCATATCCTCAAAATTGAAGTAACTCATGAATCCTAGAAAGAATTTAGAAAACGATCGTCAACCGGAAGAAAGGTTCACGATGAACCACAGGAGAGATTTTCATGCAACCGTCAACAATTCGCTCAATTCAAGCCCAACCCATCACCGCTGAAGCCTTTCGTCCCTTTGGACAACTGATTCAAGCCTCACCCGACGGGAAAGGCTTCGATCGAGATGATGCTCAGCTCTATCTTGAAGATGGCATCCCTCGCTTCTACATTATGCGGCTCCAGCATCGCGGGCGGAAATTTCACAAAATCACGCGTCATCAGCAGTGCACTCAGTGCCTCGGTTCTCTAGAAGGCAAAGAATGGCTGATCGTGGTTGCGCCTCCAGGTGAAAGCGTGAGTCCAGCGCTCTCGGATCTCAAGGCTTTCCGCATTCCAGGAAACTGCTTCATCAAACTAGAGATCGGCACCTGGCACGCTGGCCCCTACTTCGACGATGAGATCGTTGATTTCTACAATCTCGAACTCAGTGATACCAACATTGCGGATCACGATACTTGCAATTTGAAATTAGATTACGGCTTTCAGTTCGAGATCACTTAATCCGAACGCCGTGCGTTTCCACATCGATCGCGCCTTCGATTTCTCGCGCGATCGAAACAAAGTGCTTCAACACTTCCAACGATGCAACGCTCCCCAGGAAAATAACGACTTTTCCTCGCTGCATGACCCTCAATTTCTCAAGATCTCTAGCAGAAAAGCGAACCCTAAGCGCCTGCCACACCCGCTTGGCTAAACCATGATGATCATATTCACCATTTAGACCAATTCTCTCCGGTGGAATTGTAGCGAATAGAGAGCAGAGTCCGCTCTCGGAATCAGAGGCTGCGGCAGTTGCCGTAGTAGAAAATTCCCGTAGTTGCACCGATGTTTTTGTCATGTGGCGATGCCAGACCCTTGTATACAGAGGTTGAATTCTGAGATTATTAAAGGTTTCACAGAGCTTTAGGGCAATCTATCCTGAGATAGAAGTCCGCCTTACCGTATAATCACTGGTTACAAATGAAACTGGATAGTGACCGATCGAAGCCCCTGTTCTTCTTACCAGAACTGAGATAAGACACACGATCTGCCATACCGTCGGATCACGTCAGTAGAAATAGCGACTTAACATTGATTGCCCTATTGCCGCACAACCTGCCGCATATAATCACCCCAAAGTTTCGCCGCAAGTCCACTGTTTCCATCCGTGGGCGCATTATCGTCATTGCCCAACCAAACACCAGTGACGATCGTTTGACTCGGAACATAGCCAATAAACCACAGATCTTTATTGTCGTTGGTCGTTCCCGTTTTCCCGGCTTCACCCAGCCCGATCGCGGCACTGCGTCCGGTTCCCGATCGTACGACTCCTTGCAGTAGCGTTGTCATCGTATTCGCAACTTCCGGCGCAATCACCTTTTGATTATTCTCGCCATCTTGATCGGCCTGATAAATCACACGGCAAGTATTAATGTCTTGGCGATTCTTGCAGTCTCCACTATCCAGAATGCGCTTAATCGTATGAGGACGGTTTCGTACTCCTTGATTTGCCAGCACTCCAAAAGCACTCGTCATTTCTAGTGGAGTGACTTCGCTTTGCCCCAAGACCAGCCCCGGAACCGCTTTGAGAGTGGACTTTACACCCATGCGCTGCGCCATTTGCACCACTTTGTCTAATCCCACATCTTGAGCCACTCTGAGCGCAACGGCGTTTAACGACTGCGCGACTCCAGTGTAAAAATCTGCCGCTCCGCCCCCGCACCCTGCAAATGTCTGTCCGCCCCAGTTCAAGGGCGCACAAGAATAGCTCGTTCCAGGAGAAATGCTCTGCTCGATCGCAGCCGCATAAGCAAAGATTTTAAACGTCGATCCGGGCTGCCGCAGAGCTTGCGTCACTCGGTTAAACTGGCTTTGTTGATAATCAACTCCTCCAGCCATGGCTAGAATTTCGCCTGTTTTCGCGTCGATCGTCACAACCGCACCCTGTGAGTAATTTGCGCTTGCGCCGCTTGTCGCCACACTATTTCTCAAATTAGTTTCAGCTCTCGATTGCATTTGGCGATCGAGTCCTGTTTCGACAATAAAATTCCCTTCACTCGCAAGACTGCCACCGAGTAAAGATTCAAGCTCATCAAAGACTGCACTGTAAAAATAAGGAGCGATCGCGCTTTGCAATTCTTGTCTAGCTCTGGGGCTGATCTCAATTCGCGATCGTCGGGCGCGATCAGCTTCTTCTTGTGCCACCATGCCCTGCTGCGCCATCCGTTCTAGGACACGATCGCGATATTCGATCGCCGCTTTGTAGTTTGTCACCGGATTAAAGCTATTCGGTGCGGGCAGAATTCCCACTAACGTTGCGGCTTCCGAGAGATTGAGATCTTTTGACGATTTTCCAAAGTAAAACTGAGCGGCATCCTCAAAGCCATAGATTCCGCTACCAAGATAGACGCGATTGAGATACGTTCTTAATATGAAATTTTTGCTATAGACCGTTTCGAGCTTGAGGGCTACGATCGCTTCTCGAAGTTTGCGCCCTGCGGAATCTTGTCGCCCGACATAATCCGGCAAAACGCTTCTGGCAAGCTGCTGTGTGAGCGTACTGCCTCCTTCTCGGATCTCACCGCCTCGAACATTGGTAAATAGCGCACGGGCAGTCCCGATCGGGTCAACCCCCAAATGCCAGAAGAACCGCGAGTCTTCAGAAGCCATCACTGCATTAGGGAGATAAGGCGAAAATCCTGAAAGGTTTTCCACTTCAATGTGGCGATCGGTTCTAGGGGTTCGCAACGGCTGTCCATCCCGTGAATTGATCACCACAGGGCCTTGCACCGATTCCGGTAAGGGATAAACCGAAAATCGCTGCCATTCGATCCCAATGACAAATGCAGTTAGGGCGGTCACGCCACTAATCCCGAACAAACCGTAGCGCACCGCTTTGAGATACCACGGCAGCGGGTCTTTATATTGAAGACGGACGGAGGCAGCAAGTTCAGGTGGCCCTAAGCTCACAATATCGCCATTGTAGAGAATCTTTGACTTCAGCTTGCGCTTGCCGCGATACAGTCCATTCGTTGAGCCTTCATCGCGAATCATAAATCTCGATCGCGTCGGCAGTCCCAAGAATTTCCGTTTGCGATCGCGCTTGATTACCGCATGAACCTGGCTGACCACCGGATTGCGAACCACGATATCGCAGGATTTAGAGCTGCGTCCCACCGAATAGCGATCGCCCAGCAGCGGAAAGACCTGCGCTTTCGGCGCATCTGCATCCTGCACCAACAATTCCGGGACACGCGCATTCGGTCTCAACTTCAGCTTAGAGAAATTGATCCGCGTCAACGTTTTCACGGCTTGCGTAAGATTGCCAAGCATGGTTTGCGATCGGCGAGGGGGCAGCGGCGGTTGAGTCATGCAAAAAGAGATCGAGGGACTGCGATTATTCTAGACAAATGTGGGGAGTAGTAATGAGAGTGGGGGATCAAGAAAGATTTCTATGCCCTACTCTCCACTCTCATTACTACTTCTTAAATGGATCATGTTCCGATAAAAGTCGCTCTAATTTTGCCTCATCCACCCGCGACACAATCCATGAAAATAACAGGATTTATTGATTAGTCAGGAGATAAGCGATTCTTAGAACGCTAAGCGATCGCAATAGATACTCCTGAATTTGTCCTGCACCTACCGAAAGCACAAATTAGAGATGAAGAAAGTCGCTCAAATATCAGCAAATTATGACGCTATAGTAAAATCTTCCAAATTCGGTTACAATCTGTCACAAATTTACGATCAGGCTAAGTACACTGAAGTAGAGATCGGGCATTTTTGAACGAGGAGCGAGGAACCGAGATCGATGAGTTGAACGTTATCACCCTATCACTTGGCTTTTCGGACTGCTTTATCCGTTCGAGTGCATTCTTCCTAGCCTTGCCTGCCCACATAAGCATTGTTGACAACCTATGGAACCAGTGACGAACCTGCCCAAGCATCGTGTGGTCATTATCGGAGGTGGATTTGGGGGCTTATATGCTGCTCAAAATCTCAACCGCGCTGATATTGATGTGACCCTGATTGATAAACGTAATTTCCATCTATTCCAGCCGCTCCTCTACCAAGTTGCTACCGGAAGCCTCTCTCCTTCTGACATTTCTGCGCCTCTGCGCTCGATCCTCAGCCGTCAGAAAAACGCCAAAGTGCTCATGGAAGAAGCGATCGACATCGATCCCGAAACTCAGCACGTTAAGACAAATCAGGGATTAATTCCTTACGACTCGCTAATCGTTGCCACTGGAGTCAGCCATCACTACTTCGGCAATGACCAGTGGAAAGATACTGCACCCGGCTTAAAAACCGTGGAAGACGCGATCGAGATGCGCCGCCGGATCTTCATGGCATTTGAGGCAGCAGAAAAAGAAACCGATCCCGAAAAGCGTAGAGCGCTCCTTACCTTTGTCGTGGTCGGCGGCGGCCCAACGGGCGTTGAGTTAGCAGGCGCGATCGCGGAACTGGCAAACAATACGCTCAAGCATGATTTCCGCAGCATTGATACGACCGAAGCCCGGATCCTATTAATCGAAGGGTTAGATCGCGTACTGCCGCCTTACCCGGCTGAGCTGTCTGCAAAAGCAGCAGAATCGCTGACAAAATTGGGTGTTACGGTACTGACTAAAACCAAAGTGACGCAGATCGAGGGCGAAACGCTGAAGATCGAATACAACGACCAATGCGAAACGATTTCGGCAAAAACGATTCTATGGGCAGCAGGGGTGAAAGCATCTGGTGTCGGTCGCGTGATTTCTGAGCGCACAGGCGCATCGCTTGATCGGGTGGGTCGCGTCATGGTCAATTCAGACTTAAGCGTTCCGAACCATCCGAATGTCTTTATCATTGGCGATTTGGCGCACTGTGCCGATCCTGAAGGCAAGCCCTATCCAGGAGTTGCACCTGTGGCCATGCAGGAAGGCAAATACGTTGCCAGACTGATTCAAGCAAGATTACAAGGTCGATCGCTCTCTGCATTTAGCTACAAAGATTTCGGTAGCCTTGCGGTGATCGGGCAGAATGCTGCTGTTGCCAACCTGGGTGGAATTCACTTGTCTGGTTTCATTGCTTGGTTTATTTGGATTGTGGCTCACATCTACTTCCTGATCGAGTTTAATAACAAGCTTGTCGTGATGATTCACTGGACTTGGAGCTACATCACTCGCGGACGAGGAGCGCGGTTGATTACCAATACGACCTCAGCCCCTGTTGAAACGCCGCCTGCGCGATCGCTTCAAGAAGAGCCGCTCAAAGTCTAAAGCAGCTTCATCATCAAGCATTGCGAAAGCAGATGAGAACTGGTTAGGCTCATCTGCTTTTCTTTTGGAGAAGCAGGGGGTTGAGCATTTTTGCTGTCCATACTAAATCGGGCATTGCGTTCTAGTTTGTTATGACCGATCCTGTTGATCCTCAGTCTGAAATTTACCTTCAACAAGCGCAGCAATTTAGCAAAGCGGGAATCTACAACGAGGCGATCGCTGCACTCGATCAGCTTTTGCAGCAGCAGCCGAGTGCGGCAATCGCTTGGTTTGAGCGCGGGAAAGTTTTTTATCAACTACGGCAATACGACAGCGCGATCGCTAGCTTTAAAGAATCAATTTTGCTCAAGCCGGATCACGAACTCGCCTGGAATTTACAAGGCGTGGCGCTCTCTAAGCTTGAGCGTCATGCGGAGGCGATCGCTTGCTACGATCAAGCCCTCAAGCTTTGCGGCACAAATTACAAGGTCTGGTACAACCGTGGTAACGCTTTACTCAAGATCGGATCAATCTACGAAGCTCTTTACAGCTACGAAGAAACCCTAAAACTCAAGCCCAGTTATCCCAAAGCTTGGTACAACCGAGGCATCGTGTTGACGCACCTGAAGCGCTTCGAGGACGCGATCGAGAGCTACAACCGCGCTCTCATCTTGCGCCCTTATTTCTCTGCGGCTCACTACAATCAAGGCAATCTGCTTTACCGTTTAGGACGCTACAAGGAAGCTTTGAAGAGCTATGAGCAGGTGTTGAAGATCCGCCCTGACCTCGATGAAGGTTGGCACAGTCAAGGAAACGCCCTCTATCAATTGGGACTGCTTCAGTGCGCGATCGACAGCTACGATCAAGCCCTGACTCTCAATCCCGAAAGCGACAAAGTTTGGTACAAGCGCGGTATCGCTCTGAGCCGCATTGGACAGCAGCAGCAGGCGATCGCGTCTTTCGATACTGCGCTCAGCTTTAACCCGAACTTTCTAGAAGCGAGAACACAGCGCGATCGTCTCCTCAGCGGTTGAACCGAGCAGATTTGCTCTGATGCTCGGCGTACTGCTTCAGTTCCCATGCCATCCGCTGAATGCCTTGGCGCTCATCCTGCCGAATAAAAGGCATCAAAAATCGAGCAAGCGTACCAGAGAAATTCTGTCGATAGAAAAACCGCGTTTGATTCACGCCCACGTCCTGAAGCTCTAAAACGTGCTCGTTTCGCAAACCTGGAATCGTTGAGAGCCACTTAAGGCAGTAATCAGGCTGAACCAATGTGACGATCGGGCGAAATTGAATTTCTTCTTCTCCCGGTACGCGCAGCAGCGAGAGCGCAACATCGCGCCCCTGAATAAACGGCAGTGAGGGATCACAGTCATATAAAAAGGTATTCCAATATTTCCAGCGCTCTTTGGCAATGAGAATTTGCCACACTTGCGATCGTGCTGCACGAATATCGATTTCGGTGTACAAACTTGGCATGGGTTCTAGTCCTAGTCGTTCGCTTTTTACAATTCCTGACCCTCAAGTGCGGTAAGATTTGCCGAGTCGCAAATCACCCAGATTTTACTCATGTCAGACCTTCTTACTCCCAATTCCAGTTTTAGCTTGACGATTCGGTTTCAGGTTCCCAATCGTCCGGGAATGCTTGCTAGTGTGATTCAAGTGATTTCGGCGCGCGGTGGTAGTTTGGGTCAGATTGATCTGATCGAACAATCGCGGGATATTTCGATGCGCGATATTACAGTCGATGCTGCCAGCACCGAACACGCAGAAACGATCGTGCAGGCGGTCAAACAATTGCCTCATATTAAAGTGCTGGAAGTGTATGATCGCACCTTCACGCTGCACCGGGGCGGCAAAATCAGTGTTGTTAGTAAGATTCCCCTCCGAGGGCAGGCAGATCTCGCGATGGCGTACACTCCCGGTGTGGGGCGGATTTGTACGGCGATCGCGCAAGACCCGAATCGAGTTTACGAACTGACAATCAAGCAAAATATGGTGGCGATCGTCACGGATGGCAGTGCGGTTTTGGGCTTGGGAAATCTGGGGGCGGAAGCATCGATGCCGGTGATGGAAGGCAAGGCGATGTTATTTAAGGAGTTCGGAGAAATTGATGCGTTTCCGATTTGTTTGGCGACTCAAGACACGGATGAAATCGTGGAAACAGTGAAGCGAATTGCTCCGGTGTTTGGGGGTGTGAATCTGGAAGATATTGCGGCTCCTCGCTGTTTTGAAATTGAGGCGCGACTTCAGCAAGAATTAAATATTCCAGTGTTTCACGATGACCAGCATGGAACCGCGATCGTCACCCTTGCTGCTTTGACGAATGCGTTGAAATTAGTCAAAAAACCCATGTCAGAGGTGCAGATTGTGATTAACGGGGCAGGAGCAGCCGGAGTGGCGATCGCCACTCTTCTGAAAAAGAACGGGGCAAACCGGATTGTGATGTGTGACTCAAAAGGGATTCTTTCGCTCGATCGTGCCGACTTAAACGATCAAAAACGCGCCTTTGCGGTCGAACAATCTGGAAAGCTTGCCGACGCGATGAAGGGAGCAGATGTCTTTTTAGGAGTGAGTGCGCCTGGAGTAGTTACGCCTGAAATGGTGCGGGCGATGGCAACTAACCCGATCGTCTTTGCAATGGCGAATCCGATCCCCGAAATTCAGCCCGAACTGGTGAAAGACGATGTAGCCGTGATGGCAACCGGACGCAGCGACTATCCGAATCAAATTAATAATGTGCTGGCGTTTCCGGGTGTGTTCCGGGGTGCGCTGGATTGTCGGGCTTCTGCCTTTACTACAAATATGTATTTACAAGCAGCGCTGGCAATCGCGTCTTTAATTAAGACGGAAGATCTCGATCGTGAACACATCGTTCCTTCGGTGTTTGATCAACGAGTGGCGACCGTGGTTGCAGCAGCGGTTCAACGCGCCGCGAGAGAAGATGGAGTCGCGCAGCGATAAGCCCCATTTGGGGCGCAATCGCCCTAAACGAAGCGGCAATTCTCACGCAAACTCTATCAATCCCGTATCAAACCTGTCCCCTAAACCGCTACATTAAAAACATTGCATCGGAGAGACATTATGTTTAACTTGGGCTGGGTCGAAATCGGAGTCATCTGCGCCGTTGCCCTACTGATTTTTGGCCCAAAGAAAATTCCTGAACTGGGTGGAACGTTTGGTAAAACCCTTCGTAACTTCAAAGAAGGCTTGACTAAACCCGAAGAAACCGACATCTCCGAAGACGATCGCGCCTGAAAGCGAGAAGAGAAATCATCTTTTCTACTCGCCCCTCTCCGTCTCTCGACCTAGTACGGTTGTCTCTGCTTTTTGACGGTTATCCTCCCTCGCTGCGATCGAGATTCCCCCGCTAGAGTGGGTGAAAGAACTACAGGAAAGTTTACAACTAACTTAGTTCGTAGCTCTCTGTTGCTGCACAACCCTTTACAAGGCGACAGCACAGACCTCGCATAGTGGAGAAAGCCCGATGTTTGAATACTTCACCGATCAGGCGATTGAGACCATCATGTTTGCTCAGGAAGAAGCCCGTCGGCTTCGGCAAAACGCCGTGGGAACAGAAGCGATTTTGCTGGGCTTGCTCAGACAAGATGACACGATCGCAGCATTGGTTTTAAATAAGCTGGGAGCCGCACTGGAAGCTGGGCGCTCAGAAGTGGAAAAAATTGTCGGTCGCGGATCTGGCTCGTCGTTTGGAGAACTTCCCTTTACGCCCAAAACGCGCCAAATTCTTGAACGTGCGCTGCAACAAGCCCAGATGATGGGAATGCGCTATGTGCGATCAGAGCATATTCTGTTGTCCTTGATCGACGATAACCAGGGTGTCGCGATTAAGGTACTGAAGCAGTTGAACTTGAATCTAGACGAGATTCGCGCTGAAGTCGATCTCGCTCAAACTGAACTTGTCGGTGCAACGAAGCCCGCCGCTCCCCGCAAAGCGGCATCTTCTAATAAAACGCCTGCGCTGAATGAGTTTGGCACCGATCTGACGCAAAGAGCCGCAGAAGGTAAGCTCGATCCGATGATTGGACGGCAAAAAGAACTCGATCGCGTGATTCAAATCCTGGGTCGCCGCTCGAAGAACAATCCTGTTTTAGTGGGTGAACCTGGAGTCGGTAAGACCGCGATCGCCGAAGGATTAGCTCAACGCATTTATGAGCAAGCGGTTCCCGACTTGCTGCAAGGTAAGCAAGTAGTGCAGCTTGACATGGGTTCATTGTTGGCAGGAACGCGCTTCCGCGGTGAGTTTGAAGAACGAATGAAGCAGATCCTCGATGAAGTGCAGCAGTCCGGCAACATTATTTTGATGATCGATGAAATTCATACGCTAGTGGGCGCAGGCTCGACCGGCGGCGGAATGGATGCGGCAAACTTGATGAAGCCTGCTCTGGCGCGGGGGGCACTGCAATGTATCGGCGCGACGACTCTGGATGAATACCGCCAGCATATTGAGAAAGATGCGGCATTAGAACGGCGATTCCAGCCGGTTATGGTGGGAGAACCGACGGTCGAAGAAACGATCGACATCTTGCGCGGATTGCGCGAGCGTTACGAACAGCACCATCAACTGCAAATCGAAGATGCAGCGGTCGAAGCGGCAGCGAAGCTAGCCGATCGCTATATTACCGATCGATTCATGCCGGATAAAGCGATCGACTTAATCGACGAAGCAGGTTCTTTGGTGCGGTTGCGGAATAATAATCCAGCATTAAAAGCGCTGAAGAAAGAACTGCGGCAGGTTCAGAAAGAAAAGCAAGCGACCGTAGCGGCTCAGGACTTTGATAAAGCGGGTCAATTGCGCGATCGAGAAATTGAACTCGAACGGCAATTAGCGACAGATGTTCCGACCTCTGAGCTTCCAACTGTGACTGAAGAGGATATCGCGCAGGTGATTTCTTCCTGGATGAACATTCCGGTGAGCAAGCTGACTGAATCTGAATCTGCGATGTTGTTGCACTTAGATGAAGTGCTGCATCAGCGGGTGATCGGACAAGATGAAGCCGTGACTGCCGTAGCGAGAGCCGTGAAGCGATCGCGGGTTGGGCTGCAAGATCCGAATCGTCCGATCGCGTCGTTTATCTTCTCAGGTCCCACCGGAGTCGGTAAAACGGAACTGGCGAAAGCTCTAGCAGCAGCGGTATTTGGTTCTGAAGATGCAATGATTCGCCTCGATATGTCTGAGTACATGGAATCGCACACGGTTTCTAAGCTGATCGGTTCGCCTCCTGGATATATCGGGTATGACGAAGGTGGACAACTGACTGAAGCCGTCCGCCGTAATCCGTACACGGTGATTCTGTTCGATGAAGTCGAAAAAGCTCACCCGGATGTGTTCAACATGATGCTGCAACTTTTAGATGATGGGCGGCTCACGGATGCTAAAGGTCGCACTGTCAGCTTCAAGAACACCCTCTTGATTATGACCTCGAACTTAGGCTCGAAAGTGATCGAGAAAGGCGGCAGTGGCTTAGGCTTTGAGTTTAGTGGCGGTTCGGCTGAGTTAGCTCAGTACAATCGCATCCGCACTTTAGTCAACGACGAGTTGAAGCAATATTTCCGACCGGAGTTTCTTAATCGTGTCGATGAGATTATTGTCTTCCGTCAGTTGACTCGCAGCGAAGTGGTTCAGATTGCCGACTTGATGATTCAAGAAGCCGCAGTCCGAATTGCAGAGCAAGGCATTACTCTCGAAGTCAGCGATCGCTTCAAGGAGCGCGTCGTGGTAGATGGTTACAACCCCAGCTATGGCGCGCGTCCGTTGCGTCGTGCAATCTCTAGGTTGCTTGAAGATAGTTTGGCGGAAGCCTTCTTAGCGGGACAAATTCAATCGGGAGATACCGCGATCGCGGATGTCGATGAAGATCAGCAAGTGGTTATTCGTCGTGCAGAAGTACCTGTGACGATCGCCGCGTAGACTGTTCAATCTAATTTTTCATTCAGCCTTTGCAGAGTTGCAAAGGCTTTTTTCATGAGACTTTTTCATAAAGACTCTTTCATAAAGACTTTTTCATAAAGACTTTTTCATAAAGACTTTTTCATAAAGACAGTGGGAGTGTCACCGTGAAGGTACTGCCGACCGTCGGTGTGCTCTCAACGGTGACGCTGCCTCTAGCGGCTGACACCAATTGATGCACGATCGCCAATCCCATACCTGTCCCTGGAATCTCTTTAACATTTGATCCACGGTACAGGGGGGTAAAAATTAGCGCTCGATCGGCTTCCGAAATTCCAATCCCGCGATCCTGAACTTGGAAGATCACATGATTAGTATTGCGAGTCAGGCTTAAATAGATCGGGCTACTGTCCTGTGAATATTTCACTGCATTGGTCAGTAAATTGCTAAGAATCTGTCGTAGCGTCATTTCATCAAACTCGATCATTGGGTGAGCAGATAGACAAACAAAATCAATGTTTGCATTACTGTATAGCTGCTCAATCTCAGCAATTAAGTCTTGGCAAAATTCACCTAAATCAATCCAAACGGGTTCCCAAGACAGTTTTCCAGCCTGACAACGGCAAGCCAGCGAAGTACGATCGAGCAGCTCAGCGATATGTTGTACCGCGTTTCGCGCCAAGGCTAAGTGATCGAGTTTTTGCAGCGATTGGGGCGACTGTTCTGCTTGTTCCATTAGCTCGATCCTATCTAAGGTAATTAGCAGGGAGCTAAGCGGATCGCGGAGTTCATGCTCAACGGTATGCAAAAGCTCGATTTGTTTCTGGTCGTCGCTTAACTGCTGGGCTAACTGGGTTTGGATGCGGTGGTGACGCAAGTTTGCGCGAATCGCTGCGTCGAGCAGGTTCTCTTGATAGGGATAAGCCAGACAGGGCAGATCGATCGGAATTTCAAACGGCTGGCTTTCTGCGTTGAAGCAAATGATAGGTAGATCAGCCGCTTCGATCGCGCCAACTGTTTCACTCTCAACTTTTTGCTTTTCTAGCAACACCAGATCTGGTTGCTCAGCATCGATCACACCTTGTAAGGTCAACGATTTGGATGCAACGATAGTTTTATATCCCAAGCGCTGCAAACGATATTTGAGATCAAGCGTAATCCAGGGTTCTTCTGCAATAATCAGAACTTTTACGATCGACATGCCATCTGAGTCCTAATGATCGGCTTAAATCCGTCTAGCTGACTCAGCATACAAAAAAAACGTGCCTCTAATTCGTTGAATGATGCTAATTCTGCTGTCCAACTGATTTATAAAAGTGCTGGAGGAAGAAAGGGCGTAAATTTTGCCCTATCCCCCTACTTTCACACTGGACTCAGGAAACTGCTATCAATCTCACGCTGCACCTGTGCATTCGATCGACGCAAATGCAGTTTTACGCTGAGCTGGAACAAATGAAAAATCAACCGCAGGGTGCGGATCGATTCCTAAAGCTGCATCGAAAAAGCGATCGCTAATTGCATTGATAATCGGAGTTTCGCCGTACTGAGTCGTTTCAATCGAGCGAACAGGTGTGAGTTCTGCCAGTGTTCCCGCCAGCGCAACTTCATCCGCAATCAAAAGCTCGGTGCGCTCGATCGGGCGACGCTCAAACGGAATTCCCATCGATTTACACAGGCTTTCAATGATGTCAACCGTGATACTTTCCAGCGCTCCTTCCCAAGTGGGTGGCGTGAAGACTTTACCATCCCGTACCACTAATACGCAGGTCTGCGTAGTTTCCGCAACTCGTCCAGCTTGGTTGAGAATAATCATGTCCGAGTAACCCCGATCGCGTCCTTCGATCTTCACCAAGCGAGCAACTTGATAGTTCGTGCTGGTCTTGACGCGACAAGGCAGCGCTAAATCGGTGCCGCGTTTCCATGGAGTCACACCGAGATCAATCGGAGCGGGGCGCTTCGTTGGGGTGTGGTAGGCAGTCAGAACTAGGTTGCTCGTGCTACCTTCTCCCCAGAAACCTTCATCTCCGTAGAGAGTGGAGCGAATCCACATATTGCGATCGCGCTGATAGAGAAGTTTCACCAAATCGTGATGTGCTTTCTCAAATTCCTCATAGCTCATGTCGAACGGGATATAAAGGATTTTTGCCGATCGACGCAAGCGCTCGTAATGTCGCCGCATGGCCACAATTCCAAACCGTCCGTCGGGTTGCCAATAGCCTTTTAGACCTTCAAAGACATTTAGACCGCGTAACACTGCTTCACTAGAGATGTGAAAATTTGCGTCTTCCCAACGGGAAATTTTTCCGCCAAAGTATACGTATTCTGGTTTCTGGAGTTGAGTAATGCCAGCCATAAAGTTAAAAAATTAAGAAAGGGATTACGGGTAGAGCGTCATCGCCAAATGCAGCGCTCCATCCTTTTATCGGCAAAAACCGAACCCTTGTCAGCAATTGTACGGAGAACTTTATTAAAACCTTTTATGAAGCTTTGATGCTTAAACCTCTCTTCAAAACTTTAGGTGCTTAATTTATCCGGTGATCTGAATAGATTGTGGGTTGATCGTCCAGTATTGTGAGGAGGGCAATACAGGGTAACGCGGCATGAAGGCTCAAGGTTCTCGCAAAGATCTCTCGGTTCTCTGGCTGTATTTGAGCTGGGGAATTGCGGTATTTTATGCGGGATTGGCGATGCGGGAAGCATTTTCAGCCCCGATCGTCATTCAAGATGATGCGCGGGTTTACTTGATTTGGATGCAGCGATTTGTCGATCCGGAAGTGTTTCCGAGTGATTGGATGGCAAAGTATTTTCATTCCGTCACCCCTTGGGGATTGGGGATGCTGTATTGGATCGGGACGCAGCTTGGACTTGCACCTGTGTTGATGAGTAAATTGCTGCCTGCGGGGTTGAGTTTGCTGCTGGTGTGGTACGGCTATCGGTTGACGCTGGCATTATTTCCGGTGCCGATCGCTGGATTTTTCAGCAGTGTGATTTTGTTGCAAAGTTGTTGGCAGCGCGATGATTTGGCTTCGGCTTCGCCGCGATCGTTTTGGGCGCTGTTGCTGACTGCGTTTCTGTACTATTTCGTCAAACGTGCTTGGCTTGCGATGGCGCTTTGTGTTGCAGTCATGGGATTAATCTGTCCACTTGCAGCGGTATTGATCGGGCTGTGGTTCGGGGCGCGCGGGGCGTGGGGATTGTTGAAGCGACGATCGGAGCGGATGGAATGGGTCATTTTAGGAGTGACGATCGCGCTGTTGTTGCCGTATGTGTTGAGTCAGTCGGAGTTTGCACCGACTGTGAATGCGGCTCAGGCGCGATTGATGCCAGAATTTCAGCCTGGAGGACGGTTGCCGTTTTTTCATCCGAATCCGCTGCGGTTCTGGTTTGATGGCACCGATAGCGGATTCCAGATTTCGTTTAATCCGCCGCTGATTGGACTGGGGTTAGTGTTGCCGCTGCTGGTGCGTTATCGCGATCGCTTTTCCCAATTGCAAGCGTTAAAGCCGGATTGGATTTTGTTGCCGCAGCTTGCAGGCACCGGATTGATCGGGTTTTTCCTGGCTCATGCCCTGTTTGTGAAGCTGCATTTTCCTAGTCGTTACACGACGCATAGCTGGCGAATTGCGATGGCGATCGCGGCGGGAATTGTGATTGCGATCGGTCTTCAGCGCTTGAGGTCTTGGCGAATTGGAGTGCTGATTGTTCTTAGTGGTGCGATGCTGCTCTATCCGCATCTGGCTTGGCGCGATTTTCCCAATACAGGCTATGTCGGGGGGCAGCATCCTGCGCTGTATGAATTTCTCAAGACGACTCCGAAAACAGCGCTAACCGTTTATCTCGGTGAAGATGGCAGTAATTTACCGATGATGTCTTTACGATCGACGCTCACTGCACAAGAGTATGCGGTTCCGTTTCATTTGGGCTACTACTTGCCGATGAGAAAACGGGCGATCGACTTAATCGACGCTCAGTATAGTGAAAGCTTAGAACCTGCCCAACAGTTGATTCAACAATACAAAATCACATATTGGTTACTCGATGCCAATGCGTTTGCACCCGATTATTTGAGAAGTTATCGCTGGTTTCGATTGTTTGAGCCGAATGTCAGTAGTGCGATCGCCACATTAAAGGCAGGTCGAGTTCCGGCGATGCAGAACATTATTGGGAAATGTGCGATCGCATCTCCCAATAATGTGACTGTGCTAGATACCGCTTGCATTCTAAAGAACTAAGCAGACACCTGAATCCGCTCGGTTCCCGCCAAGTCAAATGCTGCGTGAATCGCTTGCAGTGCCATCACACCTTGATCTTCTGCCACAACACAACTGACTTTAATCTCAGAGGTTGCAATCATCTGAATGTTAATTTTGTGCTGATAAAGCGATTCAAACATTCGCGCCGCGATTCCCGGTTGTCCCACCATGCCTGAACCCACAATGCTGACTTTGGCGATCGCGCTATCGACTACGACTTCACCGTAACCAATCTCTGATCGCGCGGCTTCCAGCGCTTGTCTTGCATTCTCCGCGTCCATTTGCGCCACAGTAAACGCAATATCCCGCGTCATCACGCCATCAATCATGCGGCATCGCTGCGACTGAATAATCATGTCAACGCTGATATTTTGCCCTGCCAGCAGTTGGAAGATCTTCGCTGCCATACCGGGACGATCGGGAATGTGGCGAACGGCGACTCGTGCTTGCTTCAGATCGAGCGCCACACCTCGGACTGCGGCGGAATTGGGCACGATCGCAGCAGGCGATTTGATTCCCGATTGTGAGATCTCGAAGACTTTGCAAAGTGCGGAGATCGCCCGATCGCAATCCACTTCATCAACTACGCAACTCACTTTCACTTCAGAAGTTGAGATCATCTGAATGTTAATGCCTGCATCCGCTAAAGTTGAGAACATCTGCGCGGCAACACCCGGACGACCGATCATGCCTGCACCCGCGATCGTCACTTTCGCGATTTTTTGCTGAATCATCACGTCCGGAGCGAGTTCCGCTGAGAGCGAATATCCTGCGGTTAATGCTGGAATGATTGCATTGGCAACGGCTTCGGCACGAGTGAGAGAATTTTTGACAACCGTGAAAGCAATATCATTAGAATTGCCTTCGTGAATCGATTGAATAATCAGATCAACATCGAGTTTCTGACTGGCAATTTCACCGAATAATTTTGCTGCCACACCCGGACGATCGGGAACCCGCAGCAGAGCCACCTTCGCTTGATCCGTATCGAATTCAACCACATCCACCGGACGCGCAATTTCCAAGCCTTCGAGCGATCGCGATTGCGGTTGCGGAGAGCGTACCCAAGTGCCCGGATCATCTGTCCAACTCGATCGCACCACCAGCGGCATTCCATAGTTTCGCGCAATCTCAACGGCACGAGGATGCAGAACTTTCGCGCCTAAGCTAGCAAGCTCTAGCATTTCATCACAAGTAATTTCGCTCATCAGTTGAGCATCTTCGACCAAGCGCGGATCAGCCGTCAGAATACCGGGAACATCTGTGTAAATTTCGCAGAAATCTGCCTTTAATGCTGCCGCTAACGCCACCGCAGAAGTATCCGACCCGCCGCGTCCGAGGGTTGTAATCTCCCAGTTTTCGGTGCTGCTGATGCCTTGGAATCCAGCAACGACCACCACTTCTCCGCGTTGTAAATGGCGCTCGATGCGATCTGTTTCAATTTTCAGAATGCGGGCGCGGGTGTGGTGCGCTTCGGTGATAATCCCAACTTGAGCGCCGGTCATCGAAATCGCCGGCTGTCCGGCTTCTTGGAGTGCCATACTTAGAAGCGCGATCGACACTTGTTCTCCGGTCGATAACAGCATATCCATCTCGCGACGGTTCGGCATTGCCGAGATTTCAGTTGCCAATTTCACTAAGCCGTCTGTGGTTTTTCCCATTGCCGAAACGACCACAACCACAGAATTGCCAGCTTCAACCGTTTTTTTGACTCGTTGTGCAACTGCTTGAATCCGTTCGACCGTTCCGACCGATGTTCCCCCATATTTCTGAACAATTAGCGCCATTTCCCCACTCCCAAAGGTTCCACTGAACCAAGTAATCAGTTTGATTTTATCGTGCCTAAGCTCCGTGAATCAGGATTTTTGTGCGGGGGGCTGGATTGATAATTTCGCTTTGAATCCAATTCACTAATTCAGCATTGACGCGCTCTGGACATTCATCATGGGCGCAGTGTCCCGCATTGTCTAATTCAACAAGCTGCAAGTTGGGATTGTATTTAAGGAATTGACGCGCAGAGGCGGCCGGAATCATGCGGTCTTGCTTGCCCCACAAAAGTAGAACCGGAGTGCGAATGTTGCTGAGAATCGATCGCACACTCGGACTAAACTTCGGGTGCACCATTGCTTTGAGAATCGCACAGAAGGCGCGGGCTGAATCGCGTTCACGTGCTGGCTTCGTCAAGATTTCGAGCAGTTCATCGGTAATGGCTTCTTTGCCTGCATAAGCGACCGCGACCCAGCGACGAATCACTTGAGGATGACGCAGCACATGAAACAAGGGGTACAGCAGCCAAGAAGAAATGAAGATCGTTTGAAGGAACTGCACGATCGGGCGCATCACAGCCGGCATCGTTTCATGATGACTTGCGGTATCCGGCAAGCTAACCATTGCTACACCCCGTACCATTTCAGGATGTCTTGCGGCTGCAACGGAGCAAACCAGCGACCCGATCGAATTCCCCACTAAGATCACAGGCTTGCCTTGACCAATGCAAGAGCGCCAAAACTCATAAACCTGATCGACCCACAGATCGATCGAGTAGCGAATGTCAGGTTTATCCGACGCGCCGAATCCTAATAAATCCAAAGCGTAAACACTGTGATCCTTCGATAGCGCAGACATATTTTGCCGCCAATGTCCGATCGAGCCGCCAAAGCCATGCACAAAGATCAAAGGGACTTGGCTTTTCGGATTCGGAAAAACGGTGTGATGCACTTTCCAACCGCGCCACGGGAATGATTGCTGATAGCCGAATCGCTGTAATCGCTCAATGGTTGGGAGATCTGGAGCCGATGGAGGCTGCGAAAATACGGGCTGGAAGCGATCGTACAGCTTTAACGCCATCGTATCGGAATCGGGGCTGAGAATCAGCCAGCCAAATGCAAGAACACTCACCATAAAAATCTGCGCTAGATCAACGGCAGAAGGGAGACCGTTGATAAAGGCAGTGATGGTGCGATCGATGATTGCAAATAGCCAAGCTAGATTACCAAACTCCCACAGGTCTGTTTTGAACTGAGTTAAGAACGGATTCACGTGCTGGAGAAGGGGGCGCGGCTGAAACATGGAACTAGTCATCACTGTTCATCTCTAGGTTCCTCTACTATGCCGTGCGCCCAATGAACTACCCTCTGTAGTTGGGTTAGTCCCTCCAGCCCAAAAGGCGAATTCAGGATAGATACGAAACTTTACACTAACCCTTCTTCCGACAGATTTTGCTTCTCTAAACCTTAATTGAATAGAGGGATACACTATTTGCGAAAAAATCATGCCAGACTCTTTTAGCCATAGATCTAGCCCTACAAAAACCAATACGAACCAAAACGGTTTGATTGATGCAGATCCAGGCAATACACCCACGGAGCCGGATTTCACTCGGGATGATCAAGACGTGACTCCGGTGAATGAAGCGACATTTGAGCGCCCGCAAGAATCATCAACGGAAAAAGAACAGAAACAGTCCTAGCGAACATCGTTACTTTCTGGAGGCGTTTATGAGCATTTTAACCGTTGAACAAGTGAAGTCATTGATCGAGCGCCCAAAAAGCTGGTGTGTCTCGATTTATATGCCCACGATCGTCGCTGGGCCGGAAGTTCGACAAAATGAAATTCGGTTTAAGAACTTAGTTCGTCAAGCTGTTCAAGAGCTTCAAGAGACTGGGCTCAGTGAAGACGAGGCGAACGAGTTTTTGCGTCCGATGCTGGAAGCAATCAACAGTCAAGATGACTTTTGGGAGCAACAAGATCGCGGACTTGCAATCTTTGTCACAGATGGTTTTTTCCATTATTTCAAGGTGCCGCGTGAGTTGTTTGAATTAGTCGTCGTGACCGATCAGTTTCACCTGAAGCCGATTCTGCCGCTGCTGAATGGAGATGGTACGTTCTATATTTTGGAACTGAGCCAGAAGCGCGTCAAACTGTATGAGGGCGATCGCGATCATATCCGTGAAGTTCAGGTTCCGGACTTGCCTCAGAACATGGATGAATTACTTCAGTACGACGAAAGCCAAAAGGCAGGACAGTTTCGCATCGGGACAACCAGTGGCGCATCGAACTATAACAATTCGTCGGCTGGAACCGGAGTGTTTCATGGTCAAGGTTCACCAGATCGCGATGATGTCACCCGACGGTATCGGCAGTTCTTCTACGCGATCGATGCGGCGCTGCATGACTTCCTCAATCAAAAACGTGCGCCATTAGTTCTCGCCTGTGTTGAGTATCTAATGCCGATTTACCGGGAAGCCAATACTTTCCCGCATTTGATGGAAGAAGGCATTACCGGAAATGTCAAAGACGATCAACTTGGTGAACTACACGCGGAAGCTTGGAAAATTGTTGAACCCTTCTTTACCCAAGCGCAGGAGAAAGCCGTTAATGCTTATCACGAGTTATCAAACACTGACTTGAGTTCGACCAATCTCGAAGAAACGGTTCCTGCTGCCTACTATGGGCGCGTTGATCGCTTGTTTGTCGCGGTGGGTGTGCAAAAGTGGGGCAGATTCAATCCAAATACCAACGAAATCGAGGTTCACAAAGAGGCTCAACCTGAAGATGAAGATTTGCTTGATGCAGCAGCGCTGCAAACCATCCTCAATGGTGGAACAGTGTATGCGGTTGCACCCGATGCAATGCCTGCACCTGCACCGATCGCGGCAGTGTTCCGCTACTAACTTCAGTCAAGATGTAGATTCATCTTTCTACACAGATACGAACATTAAGAACAGAAACTTTGGGAATTACAGCAATGAATTACGATCAGTTTATCAAAACCGTGAAAGAGACCGGACACTTTAGCGATCGCGATAGTGCAATCAAAGCAACAAAAGCAACGCTCGAAACGATGTGCGAAAGACTGCTCGGTGATGAAGCTAGCAATCTTGCTGCACAACTTCCCGCAGAGTTAGCAGAATGCTTACGCGGACGGGAAGGACAGATGGGTGATAACTTCAAAATCGAGGAGTTCTATACTCGGATCTCGCAAAGAGCAGGGGTTGATGTGGAGGCTGCGGCAACTTCCGCAAGAACTGTCATGACTGTTCTCAGCCAAGCGGTTAGCCCTGGAGAGTTCGCAGATGTTCGGATTAACTTTGCGAAAGACTACGATGAACTGTTTGTTGAAGTTGCACAACGATAAGTAGACAAGCCTGATTAAACATAAGATCACCGATCCACCTTCATCCTCACCCTCTCCCACAGGAGAGGGTGAGGATGGAGGTCTTCAGTTTAATTGCGTCTACCTACGGCTCTTGCAACATTGAGCCAAATCCACCGCCTCCAGGAGTTTCAATCACAAACACATCCCCTGGCTGCATCAACACTTCTGCTTTACTCTCTAGCAGTTCGACGGCACCATCTTGGCGCACGACAGAATTGCGCCCCGTTGCGCCGGGAGCACCTCCCGCCAGTCCAAACGGTGCCACCTTGCGATGCCCTGACAAGATCGCAGCAGTCATAGCTTCGCGGAACCGAATTCGGCGGATGGCTCCATTGCCGCCCCGATATTTGCCAGATCCACCACTGTTAGACCGGATCGAAAACGTTTCAACAAACACCGGAAACCGCCACTCTAAGACTTCTGGATCGGTCAGCCGCGAGTTCGTCATGTGCGTCTGCACCGCATCGGTACCATCAAAGGTTGCCCCCGCACCAGAACCGCCACAGATAGTTTCGTAATACTGATGCTGCTCGTTGCCGAAGGTGAAGTTATTCATCGTGCCTTGAGAAGCTGCCATTACTCCCAGCGCCCCGTAAAGCGCATTCGCGATCGCCTGCGAAGTTTCCACATTACCTCCGACAACGGCTGCGGGTGGTCGAGGATTCAGCAGGCAACCCTCTGGAACAATGATGTCTAAAGGTTTGAGACAGCCTGCATTCAGGGGAATATCATCATCAACCAGCGTCCGAAATACATAGAGAACTACAGCTTTGCAGATTGCTAAGGGAGCGTTGAGATTGGTCGATCGCTGTGGAGAAGTGCCTGTGAAATCAATGCAGGCAGAACGGGTCGTGTGGTCGATCGTAATCCTGACGCAAATCTTGCTGCCATCGTCCATTGCATAGGTGAAACTGCCTGGTTTTAGTGCATCGATTACTCGTCGCACCGATTCTTCTGCATTGGTTTGAATGTGCTGCATATAGGCCTGTACCGTCTCCAGGCCATAATGCTCGACCATGCGGCTTAGTTCCTGAGCGCCTCGTTCATTCGCGGCAATCTGGGCTTGGAGATCTGCTAAATTCTGCGCGGGATTGCGGGCGGGATAGTGACTAGCATTCAAACGCTCTAATAATGCGACTTCTTGAAAGCGTCCTTGATTCACGATCTGAACATTGTCGAGCAAAATGCCTTCCTGGTCGATCGTTGTACTGTGAGGTGGCATTGAACCTGGGGTAATGCCGCCGATATCGGCATGGTGTCCGCGTGATGCCACATAGAACATCGGCGTTGAACCACCAGAGATGAATACTGGCGTGATCACGGTGATGTCGGGTAAATGGGTGCCGCCGTTGTAAGGATTGTTGGACGCAAAGGCATCACCGGGCTTTAGCGTCTTGCCTCTTGCTCGAATGAGACTGCTGACACTTTCGCTCATTGAGCCGAGATGCACCGGAATGTGGGGAGCATTGGCAACGAGTTGTCCGTGCGGGTCGAAAATCGCGCAGGAAAAGTCGAGCCGTTCTTTGATGTTGACGGAGTAGCTCGTGTTTTGCAGAGTAATGCCCATTTCTTCCGCGATCGCTCGAACGAGATTGTTGAAAATTTCTAATAGCACCGGATCAGGAGTGGTGGCGGCAGGTGACGCTGCGGTTGATGTATCCTTCATCGCTTCTGTCTTGCTCAGAATCAGATAGTTCTGTTGCGTCAGTTCGGCACACCATCCTGGCTCAATCACGTTAGTTCCCGTGGGTTCTAGGATCAAGGCGGCTCCGATGATGCGATCGCCGGGTCTGAGATCCTGACGGCGATAGATAGGAGTTTCATGCCAATCGCCTTTAGTGTAAATTTGAACGGTTGCGACCGCGCTGAGGGGTTCTGTTCTGCCCAGGGGAAGGGTCGGTTCTGTCAGGGAGGGGGCTTGCGCGATTGCTTCAACCGAAACCGCTTCTACGATTAAGCCTTTATGCGGCATCGAAAACCCATAGCGTTGGTGGTAAATTTCCTCAAACTGAATTCGCATCGTCTCCGCTCGATCGAAATCTACAAGCAAAGTAGAGTCTGTGCCTGCGTATCGCAGGCGGACTTTGTGCAGGACCTGGATGCGATCGTCGGGAATGCCTTGAGCCGAGATTTCTGCTCGACTTTCTACACTGAGTAAGGCGAGGGTTTGCGCTAATGCGGGAGTTTCCGCTGCGGTCAGCGGCGCTTCGATCGCCTTTTCCTTCAGCGTCCTCACCTCTGCTAACCCAATGCCATACGCCGACAATACCCCCGCAAACGGGTGAATGAAGATCTTTGTCATTCCCAAGGCTTCAGCAATCAAGCAGGCGTGTTGCCCACCCGCGCCACCAAAGCAACACAGCGTGTATTGGGTGACATCATAGCCCCGCTGGACGGAAATCTTTTTGATTGCATTTGCCATCGTGTCGATCGCAATGTTGAGAAATCCCTCGGCAACTTGTTCATCGCTGCGGCTATCTCCGGTTTTTGTCTGGATTGCGGCTTTGAGATCTGCGAATTTTTGTTCCACGATCGTGCGATCGAGGGGGAGATTGCTGTTTGCTCCAAATACCTGCGGGAAAAAGTCGGGCTGAATCTTCCCTAGACGCACATTGCAATCGGTCACAGTTAACGATCCACCTTTGCGGTAGCAAGCAGGGCCGGGGTGTGCGCCCGCAGATTCAGGTCCCACGCGATAGCGAGAACCATCAAATCGCAAGATCGATCCGCCCCCTGCTGCAACTGTGTGGATAGACATCATTGGCGCACACAGTCGTACCCCTGCCACTTCGGTTTCAAAGGTGCGTTCATACTCGCCATTAAAGTGCGAGACATCTGTGGAAGTCCCTCCCATGTCAAAGCCGATAATTTTGTCAAACCCGGCAGCTAGGCTAGTTTTGACCGCTCCCACAATGCCACCCGCAGGCCCTGAGAGAATACTATCTTTGCCCCGAAAGCGTTGCGCTTCAGTTAGACCGCCATCGGATTTCATGAATTCTAGCTTCGTCCCGGAGGGGTGCGGTTGTAATGCGGCTCTGACTTGATCGACATACCGCCGCAGAATCGGAGAGAGATAAGCATCGACAACAGTTGTCTCACCTCGACGAATTAGCTTCATCAAGGGACTCACTTCATGAGAGACCGAAACTTGCTCAAAGCCGACGCTGCGGGCAATCTCAGCGACTTGCTGTTCGTGTTGGGGGTAGCGGTAACCGTGCAGAAACGCGATCGCACAAGCTCTAAACCCATCGTTGTAAGCTTCCTGCAAGGCTGTGGTCAGTCGCATCACTTCTTGGGGCGTAATTGCAATGATCTCCTCGCCCTGAGCAGTGTAGCGCTCTTCCACTTCGATCACCCGTTTATACAGACGTTGCGATCGAACAATCTGACGGGCAAAAATCTTTGGACGGTTCTGATATCCAATAGAGAGCGCATCACCAAAGCCTTTGGTGATCAGGAGAAGGGTACGTTCTCCTTTGCGCTCTAGCAACGCATTGGTTGCTACCGTGGTTCCCATTTTCACCACTTCAACGGCTCCGGCTGGAATCGGTTGATCGCGTGCTAATCCCAAAATGTCTCGTATCCCTTGAATCACAGCGTCTTGATAATGTTCGGGTTGCTCTGACAGCAACTTGTAAATGACAATCCACTGTTGATTTGTGAGGGGAGTGATTTGGAAACGTTCAGGCTGTTGGGAGAGTCGATCGACGATTGACTGCTCCTCTGTAACCACGACTAAATCAGTGAACGTACCGCCTCTGTCTGCGAATACCTTTAACATAACTTCCCCGCCATCTGATAGAAATCATTTGCTTTGTTTCTCTATTGAGCAGCAGAATGCAACGGAATTCTACTGATGGCTATAGGCATTTCTTGAACGTTTATTGAGTTTCAAAAAGAGATTTGCCAAAGTGGGGCTTAGGGTGTAGATAAACCAAGGCTTCTAGGAGCTAGACTTGTGCCGATCTGAGATCGGATCAGTTAGAAGCAAATGCTTAGCAATGCACCGTCTTTAGAGGGTGTGATGGATGCGGTGTTCCTGGGACTGCATACGGGTGGATTGCTGCTTGTGGTTCGACTTCAGAAAACGGAGCGTCTTCTAGCACTACCGAAAGTCTAGATTGAGCAAGCACTTCTTGAATTACGTGGTTCTAGTAACACAGTCTGCATAGCCAGAAACAGTAGGCTTTTGAATGTTCTCCTTAATTGTGTCAAGATCAATGTAGGAATCAGCAACATTGATCAAGCTATCACTTGTCATTGAGCGTAAGCTGACGACAGCGACGCGAACACCTTTGTAAGCAATGGAATTGACAGCATAGGCTAAATCTCCATCACCGCTAACTAAAATGACAGTATCAACGTGAGCCGCCAAAGTTAACATATCTACCGCAATTTCGACATCCAAATTCGCTTTTTTGGAGCCATCTGGCAATTGAATCAGATCCTTTGTGATCACTCGGTAGCCATTACGACGCATCCAAAGCAAAAAGCCTTGTTGTTTTTCATTGGTACGATCGACACCTGTGTAGAAAAAAGCTCGCAGCAGCCGAGAGTTCGTAGCTAGCTGACACAGTAGCCTTGAGTAGTCAATCTCAATTCCAAGCTGTAAAGCAGCATAAAATAAATTTGAACCGTCAACAAAGATCGCGACTCGACCGTGATCTAGACGAGCGTGATCTGATTCATAATTTTGTGGCATTTTAATCGATTTATTTTTGTTGCCATTTGTCGAATGCTCTGAGTAGCAAGGCTTTTTGAGAAGCGTTGCTGGAATTTCTTCGGGTGTATGTGTTGTTGGCATCAGGACCTCAGTTTTAGAGAGAACCCCTTCCTCACAATGGAGTTAGGAATAAAGCGTCACATCTTCGCCACAATGGTCTGCTAGATAGACTAAAGATTTAAAGCGAAGACTTACGATTTGATCGTAGAAAGGATTTAATTTACAAAGCGGTGGAATACGAACAAGCGTGTAATCAAACAGTTTGATCTGCCGTTCAAACGGGCAACGAGCCGGGATCATTTTGCAGAGTGACCGTGCTGTTTGAGGATTAGAAATTTCGATCGACTCTAGCCGTTGTTGAATCGGGTAGAGGAGAGTGCTCAAGTGACGAATGATTAGGGAGTTCACGGTAGGTCAGGGAGTCAAGCCCTGAGAGAAACGATCGTCGGATGCAAAAGAATCTCGCTTCCACCTCCGATAGTTTCTAAGTTAGATCTGAAAAGTGCAGAACTTGTGTAGACGAAAAATTAAACTGGCAGCTATTACGCTTGGCTCCAACCCAGTATGTTGGAAATTTGCTCTGGAAGTTTCATTGCCTTAAAAGGTTTTGTGATAATTCCTGCCACATCTAGTTCTGCAAACCGCCGCTGCTCTGCTGCTTGCACCTTTGCGGTCATGAAAATGACCGGAATCGCCTGAGTTATTGGATTCGCTTGAAGAGCACGAAAGGTTTCGATTCCATCCATTTCAGGCATCATGACATCGAGCAAGATCACGTCTGGTTGCTCACTCACTGCTTTGGCAAGTCCCTCGTGACCTGAAGAGGCGCTCGATACCTCCCAGCCACCCACCGTCTTCAAAGTGAGTTGAGCCACTGCCCGAATGTCATATTCATCATCAATAATCAAAATGTGTTTAGTCGTCATCGAGACTGTCTCCTGTCTTCGATCGAATCATTCGGTTGAGTAGATTGATCACCTGCTGCTCAAATTCTTGTGGAGTAATGCGTCCTTTGGTCAGAAATAGCGTTTGCCCAAGTCTTAACCGTTCCCGTTCGTGATCATTTAGATCGCGAGCAGTATAAATCACCAAGGGCACTCGGCAGAGACGATTATGCTGGCGCAGCCAGTCTACAACGGCAAAACCATCGTCAGTCGGTAATCCTAAGTCAAGGACGAGCAGATCAGGAATGACCTGCTGGCTGAGTTGAATCGCATCTCGTCCGGTTTGAGCGTGAAAGGTTTCGATTTGATAGCGAGACAATAGAGTTGTGAGGACTTGCGCTAAATCCAAATCATCTTCAATGATCAGAACTTTCAAACGTTGGTTTTGATTGACTAAGGCTCGATCGAGGGCTTGCCGGAGCGCTCTGGGATCTGGCGGTTTTACGACCCAATTGCTAACTCCGTCATAGGGCGCCTCTCTAGCATTGGGTAGCAGTCCACTCAGAATGATGACAGGGATAGCCTGCGTTTCAGATTGCTGTTTCAAAACTGTCAACGTTTCCCAGCCATTCATACCGGGCATCATCAGATTCAGCAAAATCACATTCGGTTGATGAGCACGTGCCTGTTCTACAGCTTCCTGTCCCGAAGCCACTGTCAGCACCTGATAGCCCTGCCGTTCTAACATCACTCGCACCACTTTGCGAATCGAAGCATCATCATCACAAACCAACACTAGTGGAGTTTGTGTTTTGATGTCTAGTGCTGAATCGGCTAAGTCGGACATTGAACTTAAACCCTGCGAATTTTCAGAAGCATTGAGAATCGGTAAAGTAAAGCAGAAAGTGCTGCCCATTCCTAATGTACTTTCTGCCCAGATTTGTCCTTCATGCTGCTGGAGAATGCTGCGACAGATCGCTAATCCTAATCCAGTACCCCCTTTACGACGTGAATCTGAGGCATCAACTTGTTGAAAGCGTTCAAAGATAGATTCTAGTTTGTCGGATGGGATACCGCGTCCTCGATCGATGACTTTAATAAGAAGCAAGTTGGAAGAACCTTGCTGATCTTCATTCTGGTTGTAGTCGGCTTCTAATGCCTCAGGGGTGATCAATTCTGCGCTCAACCAAATTGTGCTACCAGGCGGGGAGAATTTGATTGCATTGCTCAGCAAGTTTGTCAGGACTTGGATGATTCGATCGGGGTCAGCCCAAAGACGAACTGTTAACGGCGCAACCGAGAGCGTGATTTCGGCTTGTTCTGCAATCTCTTGAATGGCTTGTACCGATTGATTGATCAAATCGGCAGCATCGCAGACTTGTTTGGTCATGACAATTTTGCCCGACTCAATCCGCTCAATGTCCAAAATGTCGTTAATCAGGCGCACTAATCGATCGGTGTTGTTTGCAGCAATTTGCAGCATTTGTTGCGCGTCTTCGGGCTGATTTTGCAAAACGCCTTCAGCTAAGAGATCCAAAGCAGCGGAAATTGAGGTGAGCGGAGTTCTGAGTTCATGACTCACAATTGAAATAAACTCATCCTTCATGCGCTCAATTTCACGCCGCTCACTGATATCCTTTACAAAGCAATAGTTACCGTTAAACTGCTGTTGCTGGTCATAGGCTTTTACCATCACAACCTGCTTATCGAGAATTGTGCCATCTTTGCGAATCGCTCTCGCTTCTGTTTCTGCCTTGCCATGCTCCAACATCTGCTGATAGGCAGCCTCTACAACAGCAACATCCTCCGCGTGAACTGTCTGCTGCCATTTTGCTCCCAATAGTTCTTCAGGCTGGTAGCCTAACATCGCAGCATAGGCAAGATTGATCTGAACATATTGTCCTTGTGTATCTAATCGAGCAATTGCTTCAATCGCACTTTCTAACGCCTTACTTAAATTCTGAAGTTGCTCTTCAGCCGCTTTCCGTTCGGTGATGTCGCTAGCAATTCCCAAAAATCCTGTAATCTGATCTTCTGCATTTTTGAGCGCTGTGATTGACAATAACACAGGAAAGCGCGAGCCATTTCTGCGAATGTAAGTCCACTCATGCTCATCGATCGTTCCGCGACGTGCCTTGGCAATAAACACATCAAATCCTGGATCGATTCGCTCTCCTAATTCCTGTGACAGTACCTGCGATCGCTGCACAATTTCTTGCCAGTCATGAATCAATACGGGCGTTGTTTGTCCAATGATCTCTGCTGCTGTATAGCCGAGCCATTGTTCTGCTGTCGTGTTAAAGGTAAGAATTGTGCCATCAACATTGGTCGAGATAATGCTGTAGTTGGCGCTGTTTAAAATCGCTCGCTGGAATGTTAGGGTCTCGTGTAGCGCTCGCTCTACTTCTTTCCGTTGATTGATGTTTCGGAAGTAGACCGATAGTCCATCTTTGGCGGGATAGGCGTAAACTTCACTCCAATGGTTTAAGGGTGGATAAAATGCTTCAAAATGAACACTGACCTGCTCCACAACAGCACGCTGATACTCTCGATAGAAAGTTGAACAGATCGCTTCCGGAAACTCATCCCATAAAACCTTACCCAGCAATGCTTCTCGCTTTCGCTGCAACAACAACTCCGCTTGCCGATTTAGATAAGTAAACCGCCAATTGTGATCTAGCGCAAAAAAAGCATCAGTAATGCTCTCCAGGATATCTGTAATCTGGCTGCGGGCGGCTTGCTCTTGGGCAAGAAGCTGAATGCGAGTTTGCTCTGCTTGCTGCAATTTGGTTGTTGTTTGCGCCACTCTAACGAGATTACGTCGTAACTCTAGTTGAGAAATGACCTGACGACTCAAGGCTTGTAGGGCTTGAATTTGAGCAGAATTAAGCTGTCGAGGAACGCGATCGATAACACAAAGCGTTCCCAAGGAATAGCCATCTGAAGTAATGAGCGGCGCGCCTGCATAAAATCGAATGTGAGGCTCACCCGTTACGAGGGGATTAGTTGCAAATCGATCGTCCTGGAGTGTATCTGGAACAATCAATACATTGCGAGGCTGCAAGATGGCATGGGCACAAAATGCCTGATCACGAGGCGTTTCTGTAGCCTCTAACCCAAATCTAGATTTGAACCACTGGCGACAATCATCGATTAGACTAATTAAAGCAATTGGTGTACCACAGATAAAGGCTGCAAGCTGAGTCAAGTCATCAAATGCAGATTCAGGGACAGTATCTAGAATGTTGTACTGTTGGAGAGCATTTAGCCGATCAGATTCATTGGCTGGGAATGGCGCTTTCATTGTGGATTTCCCTCAGAGCGCCTCACATTCTCAGCCTCATCTAAGCTAGAGCGAGCAGCTTGATACAACAACTGAAGATCTGCACCATCTTGAGAATACTGAACAACCTCCATTTTTAGGCTGACTTGCAACAAAGCTCCATTCACCTCGAACTTAAACTGCTGCCAGGATTGCTGAAAATCAAGAATACGTTGAATTCCATCCGTTTTGGTCATACCAGGCATACCGACAACAAATTCTGTTCCTCCCCAACGACCGACAACATCTTCATTGCAGAACGATCGCCGCAGTAATTCCCCGAAGCGTGCTAACACTTCGTCTCCAACTGCATGACCATACTGCTGATTGATGTTTCTTAGGTGAGCTAGCTCTATCAGTGCTAAACAAAATGGCTGCTGACACTGGTCACACCACTGAAGTAACTGAGTTAGTGCTGCGCTGGATTTGCGACGATTTGCTACGCCAGTTAGAACATCAATCTCTGCTAAGCTCTTGAGGAAATGAGTGCGCTCTAATCGATTAAAGATCCGCGTTACTAGCTCTGGCCCAACGATCGGTTTACTCACATAATCATCTGCACCCACAGCAAAGACCTGATGCATAGTTTCAGTATCCGTGTGAGCCGTGAGAAATAGAATTGGCAAATCACTCCAGCGCGAATCATTGCGAACAACCTGACAGAGTTCGATCCCGCTAATGTGGGGCATTTCAATGTCCAGAATCAGCAGATCAGGTGGATTCGCTTCCAGAACATCTAGAAATGAAAGTGGATTGTCGAGTACCGAAACGTGAAGCCCCCAGGGAATGAGTAAGCGCTGAAGTGCCACTAATACTTGCACATCATCATCTACGACCAGCACTCGCGCTTGCTTTGGACAGGCATGTTGTAGCGCTTGATTGACTGCTTCTAAAACTTGATTTGCAGTTACAGGCTGTTGAAGCCACCGTCCACCTAACCGGGCGATCTTGACTCGATCAATTAATGTATCTTGCTCGGTCAACACTAATGTAGGAACTGGCGGAGTACAAGCACTGAGTTCGGACAACAACATCAAGTTGTTTGCGCTAGCAGCAGCAGCAAAATCAAGCAGTACGACATCTGGATGCGTTTCAGAAATTTGCTCTCTAGCAGTAACGGGATTGGCAATGACCTGAACTCGTAAGCCCCAGCTGGACGATCCTTCCTGTAGTTGTTCGATAAATGTTGAATTTGAACTGACAATCAATAACCAAGGACGTTGATCAATCAGTTCACTAGCTGAAGTAACTGTTTGCTGCTCGTTCGTTAAATACTCAGCATCCAAGTGTTGTAACTCCTGACGCAAAGCAGCGACAAGTTTAGAGAGTTGCTGCATCTCGTGATGACTCAACGATCGCCCCTTCTGGAAAAGCGGTTCAATTTCTTGGGCTAAACGAGAGCCTTGATCTGCGCCAAACATACCTAGCGATCCCGCTAATTTGTGGATCTCCTGTTCAGCTTGCTGCCGCAATTCCTGGTTCAGTTTGTTTTGTAGCAACAGCGCCACTGCCCGCTCAACGGTTGCAATCCGATGAGCAACAGTCTCTTTAACCTCGCTCCAGATGCTGTTCATCCCGGTCGTGGTGGTTTGTGTTGCGATCGTCGGTACGCTTTCGTCCTCACCCTTTGCCTCTTTGTTTCTTTGTTTCTTGCCTTCTCTATGCTTTTCCTGTGCAGATCTCAGTCGATAGCCAATGCCGTAAACAGTTTCGATCGGATCACCTAAAATCCCTGCTGTTTTCAGTTTTTGCCGTAACCCTTTGATATGAGAGCGGATTGTATCCTCGCTTGGGGTTTCCTCAAAAGACCAAATGTGATCAATCAGCGCACCCGTACTAAAGATGCGATGCGGATTGCGGAGAAACAACTCTAACAGACCATATTCTTTTGGCGTTAACCGCACCATTTCACCATTACAGGTCACTTCGCAAGTGCTGGGATCAAGCTCTAGATTCCGCCACTTCAGCAACGGAGGCAATGCAGCGCCGCCTCGTCTGAGTAAAGCCCGGATACGCGCCAACAACTCTTGCAAATTAAAGGGTTTATGCACGTAGTCATCTGCTCCAGCATCTAACCCCGCCACTTTGTTCGTGCTAGCATTTTGAGCAGTTAATAAAAGAATTGGAGTCTGATTACCTTGTGACCGGAGTTTTCGACATAAATTAATGCCATCCAATTTCGGCAGCACTACGTCTAGCAAAACTAAGTCATAGGTAAAGGATTCCAGCAGTGACCATCCCGCCTGTCCATCAGTTGCGACCTCTACGACATAGTTTTGATCGCTCAAAGCTTTGACAAGCGGTTCAGCAATTAGCGAATCGTCCTCTATCAATAGAATTTTCATAACTCGCTAGCCGCAACAATAGAACATGAATCGTGCAGATACAGCTCTCCTATGCCAAGGCTAACCCGAATCAAACCTGGTTATCTTATAGATTTGTTGAGCATTGTCGGAACCGTAGATTCAGTCGAGCAATGTCAGCTTGATAAAGAGATGTTAAGATTTTGGACTATTCTACAGAAGAATTCGCAACATGAGTCCATAACTTAAATGTTGCTACACGCCTTTGGAATGGTATTGTCAATTTAACGGGATTTCGCTCTAATTAATGAGCGCATTTGATAGTGACGAAGAGATTAGTCTTTCAGCCGTTGAAGATCAGCTATTTTCGTAATAGGCAATTCTTTGGACGATCAGGGTTCTGGTGCTGACTCCTGAATCAGACATGCAACAGCTCTTGCCCTGTGACGCTCCAATGACATCGGTAGATAATCAACATTCTCGCCTTGTTGAGCCATTGGCAATACTATGCAAACTATCTAATCATCCCTAACTGTGAAATTGCTGATATTAATCAAGAATCAAGGTCGGGCTACAGATAGAATTTTATGAATATCAGGCTTGCATTTCGCATTTGCTTGCATTTCGCATCTGATCTCTGTTTAACCCTGATGAAGACGGAGAGATTAAATCCTGACCGCTTGACCCGTGACGACAATTCCACCCTCAGATGGGATGCTAACAACAAGTCGGCTAGGGCGACCCATTGCTTCTCCCTGGCGAATCAAGATCGTGGTTGGTGCTGCGACTAACTTCGCCGATCGCAGATATCCTCCCAAAGCTGCGGCAGCCGCACCTGTTGCTGGATCTTCGACAATTCCACCGACCGGAAAAGGATTACGAGCATGGAAGACATCAGGGCTTTCCCGCCAAATTAATTGCAGTGTCGTGAGATTCTCTTGCAGCATCAGCGCTTTGAGCGCCTCGAAATCATAATCGAGATTTGTTAAGCGGTCTGCCTCGACAACGGCCAGAATTAAGTGCCATGCTCCAGCGTAAGCTTTGGCAGGAAGAACCGAATAGTCAAGATCAGCTTGTGTCCATCTCAAAGCGGAAAGGGCCTCATGAACCAATGCAGAGGACGCAGGCATATCTTCTGGCTCAACTGAGGTCAGCGATGCTTCATAGATTCCGTCTCGTTGATTAACCGTAACGGAGACAAGTCCAACAGAGGTCGAGAGTTGGTAAGTGCCTTCTCCGTTCTCTTCTCCAAGCACGACCCCGGTCGCGATCGTGGCATGTCCGCAGAATGAGACTTCGGCTTCGGGGCTAAAGTAGCGAACGGTTCGATTCGCGCCAACAGAAGGCGCAACGAAAGCAGTCTCTGAGAAGCCAACCTCAGCCGCAATGCGCTGCATCGTGTCCGGTTCTGGCAGAGCCTCTCCGATCCAAACTCCAGCAGGATTGCCTCCATTCGGATCAGTCGTAAAAGCTGATAGACGATGAAGTGTTCCTGAGGTCATGGTTTCTGTATTCTCCTGAGCTGATGTCGTTTGACAATCATAAGCGGTTATGAGTATGCAGTGCTGGTTGACCAAGCGCGCTCATAGGCAACCCAGAAGCGATTGGTCAAACGGCTAGAGAATTTGAGAACGGCTAGAGAATTTGGGATGTGGGGTCGCTCTCCAATCAAAAGCCCCTTCCTCAGCAGCATAGTGTGCTGGATTTTCAAGTCAGTATCAATGTTTGGTGAAAACAAGCATCTGAGCAGCCCGGGATCCCGTAGATTCGTTAAGCGCAAAGACGATCGGAAACTTCAGTTCACCAAAAGTGGGTAAGATCCATTTATAGATAAGCCTTGTTTGTAGAAAAACCATGTGTGTATCTATGGTTTGAAGGTAGATTTCGACTAACAAGATTTCCCCCAATTTTCCCCAATCGGCGCTCTAACGTGACCCAAAAAAGCCTAAAAATAGAACAAATGTTCAGTGTGCTAATACAATGAAAAGGCCCTGAAGTGCTCTACCTCAAGCCTTTTCCTTTGATATATCTGAATGCCAGGAACGAGACTTGAACTCGTGACACGAGGATTTTCAGTCCAACTAATACAAACGCCTGTACCAGTGCAATACAGGCGTAAACCCTTTGAAATCAAGCTTTTTCAGTTGAGCAAATATACTAAATTGTCCTGAAATGTTCTAAGAGATTAGCTGAAAAGTGGGAAGAATCGGGGAAGCTTACGGGGGCAGTGGTTGATCGGGTTGATTCATTGCTAGGTCATAGGCTCGTTGGTGTACCTCGTCAGAAATTCAATGATGGTAAACATCACAGTGAATCTTGTATGAGTGCCCCATTTGCTGCGCTGCCAGTTCGACGGGTAAACCAAACTCGATCGTTCTAACTGCCCAAGCGTGACGCAAATTGTAGGGTTTAGTGAATCCGTACCGTTTGAATGCCTGAGTTACTCGGTTGCCGAGCGCAGAGTTATCCTTTCCGGTCACATGGGGCAGTAGTGAAATGTTCCACAATCGCCATTTGTCCCACCACTCCGGGTATACCGCCCAAAGGCGACGAGCGCCCGTCTTCCCGCCTCCGTTGTCATCTTCAAGCAGGCTAAGTACAGGGCTTTCCCGTAGCCGTTTTAGGTCAATGTGGAATAGTTCATGATTTCGTAAGCCATAGCAAGCCATTAAGCCGAACGCATACTGCCATTGCTCATTGGGAACACGATCGCGCCATTCGCTAATCTCCTTGTCAGTTGGCAAATCACGCGGATTCACCCGTTTTGGTGAATAGTTTCCACGCAAGCTCTTAGTCTTAAGGGGAATCCCTGCAAGTCGAGCAAGTGCCCCAAGCGCCATACATCGCCGTTGTCGGTTTCGCGTGTTGGGTTCTGACTCAAGTCTCAAGGACAGGAAGTAAAGGCGCTCGGAATCGAGGGAGAAGGCGGACTACGCGACTCTCTGACCTATGTTTACCTCAAGGGGTTTGTGGAAGACTACGCGACAAAGAACAAAATTGATCTCTCTGGCATCGATCGCCCCTGCATCATTGACGGACAAGTCGCGGATACTGTGTTCTTAAAACAGTTTGAGAATGTTTCTCCGGCAGGACTCGATTTAGGCGAACAGATTCCAACGTCGAACGAAGGGTTAGAGATGCCAGTCTCGACATCGCCGGAAATGCTCGATCGTATGTTCAATTTGCCCAGTGCAGAGCATGAGGCAGAGGAAAGCGTTTCAGAGGTTCCATCCTCACAGCCGTTGATTAAACAAACGTTTCCGAACTGGGGCGGTAAGTCGATCGAGGTGGCAGCTGCAATTGTCGATTACATGAATCTTGCTCAATATGAATCAACCTACGAGAGCGAGGCAGAAATATTTGCGGCGATGTTACAGCTTTCAATTGATAGTAAGTGACACCGCACTAGACGCTAGACGGAAAATTGGGAGTTGCTGAAAGCACTGATAGACGGTAGGGTCTAGCCGTCTATGGCGCGTCTATAGCTCCCGTTTAGCGATTCTGTCTAGCGCGTCTAGCAAAATAGAGCGATCGATAAAGCAGATATCAAACTGTTAATTAACTACTTCAATTTTACCCCATTAAGCCTCATGAAAATTCACGAAGTATACGATTGGCTGCAACGCGAGATGAACACCGCTAGAGCCAGAAAACTAGGCTGTAATTCCCTGTCAGAATTTGCAAGTTCAAATATTATCAGGCTCACCAGGAAGCCTATCAAAACCGCATTGACTTGCTCAGAGAAGTTACAACCGTGGAGGTTGAGAAATGAATTGTCCTCACTGTAGAAACGATCACACTTACCGCAACGGATACAACAAACTGAAAACAGGCAATGCGCCAAAACGTTATTGTCCAAAATGCCAGAGAACTTTCCAGGAACAGAAACAGGAGAAATCTTGATATGGAAGTCTGACTCATTGGCTGGCATGATTAAATTCAACGCCTCGCAAGAATCCCCCCTAGCAATCACCAGCCTTGATCGAGTCGCAAGAATTCAACTTAATTGCTGCTTTATTTGAACATAGACGACCGTACGATCTAGAAGTTGCTGAACCACCTGGAGCACGCCGGAGCCATTACGTTGAAACAGTTCGATTCAGAATAGACAGCATGATCGTGACTGTCAAAGAGCAGGTTAGAAAGCATATAAAGCTCCCCCCGACCTGGAAGGAGAACTTTATGGATGTGAAACGAGCAAATAAAAAACAGAAAAAATCAATGGGTAGTTACACAAACGGCAAACCTTCTCAGAGGATGTCTGAGAAGACTCTCGGGTAGAAAAGCTCTCAAAACGATACTCCGTCAATAACAACAAAAACACGACAGAGGTTTGAGAGCTATGACACCATCGTATCCAAGTAACTTAACCGAAGATCAATGGAGCTTACTTGAGGCCTTACTGCCTGCGGCAAAACCGGGTGGCAGACCTCGGAGTGTGGA